>JABDKS010000256.1 GCA_013002105.1 Pirellulaceae bacterium
CTATCATCAACGGCGCAACGCCGCAGCCAGCCAAAGCCACTGGAAAACACGCATACGGCAATACAAGGAACTCGGAATGGATCCGCTGGCGATCAAATCGATCCTCCTTGAACCGCCGTGAAACTAGCTCCAAGAACACAAGAGTGGCGCTGTCCAGCTAGTGATGGTCGTCAATCTGCTTCTGGAACGTCCGTGACATTCAACGTCGCTCTTAGGCCACCGTCTTGAAACGATAGCGTCGTTGCGATGACATCGTTGGCATCGAATCCAGGTGCCAGGGCCGGTCCCGCCTTCGGCTCCAAGTGATAGCCGTGGTTGGTTGACACATAAGTTCCCAGTCGATCGTCCCACTTATATTGCCCGCCGGAGGGCTCGATCAGCTTTTGACCGAAAAGTGATTCGTACACTTCAAACGGATCTCGCTCGGGATAGCGATTTCGGAAGTAATTCAATATCGGCAGATTGCTCCACGCGATCCGATGGGCGCGTCGCAAGCCACTTTGGTAATTCGTTTTCGTCATTGCGAGCACGCCCCGCCCCGTCATCTTCACCGCAAGTTGTGGTGCCAGCTTATCACTTGGATCTGGGGTTGTTGCCTCCGGCTGATTGGGTTGAATGTCAACCCCGTCGTCTTCGATCGGCGCGTCCGCCTGATCGACGCCACGCTCTTGCCGCGCCAGGTAACGATCAATGGCCCGCTCGATCACACGCTGGTTGCCACTGAGGGTTAATCCGTCTGGCAACGTGATGTAGTAGGCCTTCATCTCGCGGGGCTGTCCATCTCGTTGCCGAGGTTGACGCGGCACGGCGGTGATGTAATCAAACTCTTTGTAGGTCCCACTACCCCACTCGATCGTATTGGGTGCAAATTGGTTCAGCAACGAACGGACACCGACCATGAACGCGGTCAGTCGCAAAGAATCTTTGGACGGAATGTGGAACCCAACGGGAATATCGACGACTAATTCTTCGAAGTCAAAATCCCATGGATCACGATTCTCGAGACGTTGGAGCCATTGTTCGTCATGGTCAAAGTAAAAACTGGCTGAACCATCAATCCAAGCCAGCGGATCCAGGTTCAGGCCGTTGTTTTGCGACTGCAGAAACATTCTGGCCATTGCGAACATCGGTGCGTTGGTATCCAGCGCGATGTCGATTGACGCAAGTGATTCGCTGTGATGATCGCCAGCAGTGGGCTTCAGTCGCGCTTGGCCTACGATCTGCATGTAACGTTGATATTCGCTCTGGACGACCAATGGAATCACGGTCAGGTCAGCGGCTAATTGGTTGTCTTGGAGCTTGATTTCGACTGCGATCGGATCGAAAACGCGTCGCCATCGGCGTTCGTATCGGTTTCTCCATGTTGTGTACAACGCGACTTCCTGAGTCGTGGCTTTCCATAGCTTCATTTCGGCGATCGGCGTTTGGAAATCCAAAGTACCGTACTGTGGACTGTACACACCGCTGGGCGTCAGGGTCAGCGTTCCCGCGTTGGGCATCTGGCTGTCACTGTGAAAAACCGTGTCCGACTGAATCGTTTTCTCCAGCAATTCGTCCGCATGTTGCATGGTCGCTTCGGCGATCGTCGCTCGTGCTCGCGTACGTCGCGATGCGCTGATCCGCCATTGGGGGCCGCACCATCGTCGAATGGCCGCGTCGGTCACGACCACCAACGCGGCGGCGTTCTCGCTGCCGCGCGGATAGCGTTGGCGAAAAAACTTGTATTCGTCCAACTCGTGCATCGTTTTGACTTCCTCGTCGGCGCACTTGAGCACCTGCATCATTTGATGCAACGAATTGCTGACGATCACCGCGTTGCCTTCGACCGCAACAAAGCTGGACAGATGGCGAGTGGGATTGGACCACTGAGTGAAAACATGCCCATCAACTTTGTGATCGACATGACTGACGTTTTGGTGATGAACGGCTTGCGCAGCGACTTGCGCCGTGATGGCCTGATAGAGCAACGCGGGCTGCTCGGTTCGCATCAAAACGGCGATGTCGGTACCGGTGCGGAAATACGGGTCCGATCCGGTAACGGCGACTTCGCCAATCATCACATCACCAACCTGGCGAGTTAATGCGTTCAGCGGCAGACCAAGTTGGGTTTGGTAAAGGCCCAGAACATTGGTCACCCGGCTTTGAGGTTCGAACCAGTGAACCAGTGGACGAGCCAATTCGTTGCCGCGATCGACGATCGTTGCAAGCATCTCGAAGGAAGGAACAAACACGGCATACTGGTTATGCGGGACCAGCTTGGCCAGTGGGTCCAACGGAGTTGGTTTTTTAGAGAGTCGTCGCGTCCAGTCAATTTCGTTGACCGTGATGCCGCGAACCTCCGACAGGTTCTTCAATTCGCCCAAGTAGTTCTTGGGGTCATCTAATTGATTATCTAATTGCAGATTTTCGCTGATAGCGCGACCCCCGGCCATCATCGATATCGTCGCATCGGTGCCCTGATTACGACGCAGTGGCCAATTGGGACCGACCGGCTTGGCTTGCTTGCCAATCTCATTCATCGATTCCATCGCCAAGTGTCGGAACATAGCTGCACCAGCGTATTCACTGGACCAGAGTCGTTGAAAGTGTTCGCCTTTTGCCTGATAAAAATCTCGCTCGTGGGCGTTTCCCGTGGGACGTTTGCCGACATTGAAATCGAACTTGGCGAGCACAGATTCGCGTGGTTGATCCGGGTGACGCCGAAGTAGAAAAAACTGCCCTTGGGCGGCCGTTCCCACCGGCTTGCGGCCTATGATTCGATAGCCGTCGTACTGGTTATTGCGATCATCTGGCTCCAGCAGATATGCCTCGACCCCGGTCGGTACGACAACCCGCGGATCGGTTTTCATCTGATGAAAACTGCCGCGCAAGATCGGCGGGTCCGACACGATGTGCGATTTGTTGAATTCTTTGACCATCGGCCCGACGTCGATCGAAAAGTAATCCAAGTCTGCAGTCGTCGGCCGGGCAGTTTGAGGCGTTGACTTTGTGTCGGGGGTTTCAGCGACGGCAATCGTCGCGTGGGCAACGAAACCCGTCAGGGTTGCAGCCAGCAGAGTCAAATGAAATCGAGCGCCTCGTTGAGATAGTCGCATCGTGGACCCTTTCGGTCGAAAATGGCGGAGAAACAGCGGTTAACCTTATCAAGAGCCCGGTCGGCGCGGTGCGCTGCGCGAAAAGTCAAAAAGATTTGCTGATTCTTATTGCCCGCCGGAATCGATCAGCGTGCAGATCGCAAAAACGCGATCAAATCGAGGATTTCGGCGCGTTTGTATCTGTCCAATAATCCTTCGGGCATCCAGGATACTGGCGATAGACGCTGTGACTGTATCTCCGATTTGTCGATTTCCAGTGTCTTAAATGGCTGGTGGGGGTCGACCGCGAGCCGTAATCGTTCGGATCGGTAGTCACCACCGAGCGCGACTTGCCCAACGAAACTTTTACCGTCAGTCAGAACGACTTGCAGACTCTGATATTTCTGTGCGATCACGGCCGATGGTTCGACGATCGATGTCAACAGATCGCGCGTGCCGAACCGCTGACCAATGGAGGTCAAATCGGGGCCGACGAAGGTTCCTCGCCCTGCGAAACGGTGGCAGTTGACGCACGTCGATTCGATGAACAATTTCTGGCCTCGAATGAGGTCCCGATTGCGATCCATTTCACCGTCGCGCGGCACCAACTCATCGACCGTCCACCGTCGCACGAATTGCCGCTGTGTCGGTTGCACAATCGTCTCCATCGATTCGGATGGTTCGATCAGTCGACCGAGAGCCTTTCGCTGGTCAGGTGATAGCGTCGCTGTCGCGTCTTCGCGTATTTTGGCCAAAAAACTTTTCATTCCCTCGCCACCAACAAAGTCGTGGTTCGATGCCAGCGCGGTGAAATAGTCTCGCCGCAGGTCGTCGGTCCAGCCTTTGCTCACATTCCGCAACACATACAAATACTGCATCCGCTCGGTCGGATCCGTAGCTGCCGCTAACAAAGCCATCGTCTCAGCGATGACCGTGGGATGTTCCCACAGGACCAAAAGTTCGCTCAGCAATCGATTCACTTTGTAGGACTCGTCCGGATAGAGATCGCCCAGCCGTGTTGCTGCCGAATCGCAAATCGCAGGCGTCAATAAATCCGTTTGGCTTGCGAGAAAATAGCTCTGCAATGCGGACAATTTGTCGGATCGAGTTGCAGTTTGCAGTGGCAGCTGGTTCAACTTTTCAATCAACCGCGCGGCGGTTTCGGCATCATCCTTGGACGACAAGGAACGTGCGATCACCAGCATCGTCGGCACGACGATCTCGGGATCCGTTTCCGCGAAAGCGATTTGCATCCAGTCGGTGTCTTGTCGTTCAAGTAAATTGATCGCCGCATGGCGAATCCAGGGATCCGAATCGTTTACATTCCGCCAAGCTAATTCGGTCGCCGCGATACTGGGCGGCTGAATCAGTTCCGACTCCAGGTGTTTACGAAGTGTGCGCGAGCTTTTGGCGAATTTCTGACGATCGGATTGCTGCAACGTGGGTTGGTAGGGTTCAACACGGCGCTCACCGATATATCGAACGCGATAAAGGGCAGAACGTGTTTTCCTGCCGCCCGTAACCAGATACATCGACCCCTCTGGCGAGAAATCCAAGTCGACGACGTTCAGTGGTCGGCCTTTCAAGAAAGTCTCAGCAGTCATCAAGTAGCTGGCACCTCGTGGCAATGCATGGACGGCAATGATTCGACCGTACGTCCAATCCAAGATGAACAACGCGTTGCGATAGGGCGGCGGGAAATGACTACGCGTTCCGAACTTCACCGCCGTCGGCGATCCTTTGCCGATGTCCAAATTCGGTCGAGCATTGTCGGCGTGGTCGGGGTAATAGGACGGCCAAGATTTTGTCACGCCTCGCCAGCCGTAATCGCCTCCGGTTACCAAGTGACTTACACGCGTTGGTCGATACCAAGGTGAACCCATGTCGTACTCCGCATCGGCGTCATAGGTGAAGATTTCGCCGTCACCGTTGAAATCGATTCCAAACGGGTTTCGTAACCCGGCAGCAAGTATTTCGACGCGACCGTCGGACGGATCGATCCTTAACAAGTGACCTTCGCTGGTCTGTTTCCCCTGGCGAGCTAGGCGAAAGGGTGATGTGTAATCGACGGCACCTTTTGGCAGGCGAACCGAATCACCATGGATCGAATAGATTCTTCCGTCCGGCCCGAGTGCCAAATCATTGCGTCCGTGACCGACGCCACCTTCACTGGCAAAGATCAATTCGGGCTCCGAAAAGCCGTCAGTGCCGTCGGGACGTAATCGATACAGCCCCTTGCTGTTATTTGCATTGGCGAACAGTTCCTCGCCGACGAACAATAGTCCCCGACATTCTTTCAGCGTATCGTTGATGGTTTCCGTCTTGGTTACGGTCGATCCGTCGCCAGCCAACGTCATTCGCAAAATCCCCTGAGTCTCCTTGGCGATGATCACGCGACCTTGCGGATCAAATGCCAAGCTGACCCAAGAACTTTCGTCGTCGGTAGCTGAGCGGACCAATTGGATTGCGAAATCGGGAGTGATTTGAAAACTGGCCGGATCAGTCCCTGTTTCCGCCTTGAGTGCTTGTTTCCATTGGGCATAGTTGTCCGTTGCCGTGACTCCGATTCGTCGCTCCGACGGAATCAACAATTCTCGATCCACGGTTCCTCGGGTGACGACCCTGTCAGAGTCACATTGCCAACTGACATCGGATACAACGGTTTCAGTCGTATCGTCCTGGTAGGTGATCTCCAGCACGACGAAGAACGCGGCGGGGCCCGCCACGCTGCGACATTTAGCGACAAGCTGGTGATTGCCCGGTGCAAGGTGATCGGTCACGTTCATCGACGCCAGCGGGTCGTAAGGCTCCAGCGTGGCGAACTTTGTGTCATCAATTGAAACGATCACACGGGTGGATTCTCCCGTCACCCGCAAGGTCGCCGAACGAACCGGTTGGGAAACAATAAACGATTTTCGAATAGTCACGTCGGCACCGGATCGATCTTGATTGGTGTTCCAAATCCAGTGCGGAATGTCCTGTGAGTTGGCGGAATCCGCGCCGTATCCAACGCCTGATGTGGCAAGATTCAGAAAGAGGACGGTGATGGGGAA
>JABDKS010000261.1 GCA_013002105.1 Pirellulaceae bacterium
GTCCAATGGAATCGCTCGAATCGTTTACGCTGCGGAATCGGTGGCGTGTGCCCGAAATCGCAGGTAGGCGATTGTGTGCAGCGGCAACGCGATCAAGGCCATGCCGATGGCAAAGCCAATCACGATGCCGTCGATCGCGTACCAGATACCGCCGATCCAGACGATCAGTGCGGTCGATCCAAATCCAACCACCGACGATACGACCAGTGGATTGGCTTTTCGCGCCAGCACATAGAAACCTTGCAAGGCGATGAAGTGGTTTGCCAAACAGGCGATGCCAAAAACGGCGCATTGCGTCGGCGTGATGAAACGGCTTGCCAAGTCACGGTCCTTCATTCCCCACGATTCCAACACCGTTCGTAACGTCGGTAGGAGGGTCAGGAGGATCGTGAGGACGGCAAACGCCAGGATCAAGAGCGACGACGAGATCAATGCGGTTCGCCGCCACAATGTGCCGGCGCCTTCCCGATCTCCAGCGGCGTGCTGAGCCGAGATGACCGAAAACTTGGTTTGCGCCCACGCCAGTGCCATCATCTGAATCGCGCCGGTCACCATCAACGTCAGTCCCAAGCGACCGGCGTCGGCGGTGGTGTGATAGGCCGCCAGAATGATGGCAAAATACTGGGTAGCAAAGTGATACGATGCACTGACCGCTGCTGCTCGCCACTGGGCCGGCACAACATCTTTGGTCCACGAGAACTCCGTTGATTTTGTCGACGTATCGCCAAAGCGTTTAAAAAACGAGGAACGATGAACCAAAGGCAGGTAACCGGTCCACAGCGTCTGGACGAGTGCCGATACCACCAGCGCCCAGATGCCAAACCCCAGCAGCAAGGTCATCCAGACCGCGAAGCTACCCATAAACCGGGTGTAAAAAGCGAATCGATAAATCAACTCCCGTTCACCGCTTCCCTCCAGAATTGCCAAGGAGGGCGAAAAAAAGACCGTGAGGGCCACGATGGGGACGATCGCAAAAAGTGGTTGCTGCCAGGCTGTTTGCGTGTCGCTGTTGGTCAACGTGTACCAACCGATTGCAAAGGAGAATAACGCGAACAGTACGCTCGCACCGGCAAACCAAAGTCGTGAGGCACGTATCAGTTCCCCCATTCGAGCGTGTGCCTGCGTCGCCTCACGATTCGTTGGGGATGCCGAGTCCGCTTGCTTGATCGCCGTCGCCGCATGGCCCGCATGACCGATCAGAACGTTCAGCAATCCCAATTCAAACAGAGTTTGGATATTTAAGATTCCGATCAAGACACTGAATACGCCCGTTTCGTCTTCGTCCAGCATCTTGACGACCAGCGCGATCGTTACCGGTCCCGACACTGCTTGCCAAATACGCGTGGACAGCGCATAGGCGAGTGTCTTGTCGATCTGCAAGCGGTCAAAGAGGCGACGAAGGATCACGTAATGCAGGCTGCCTTTGTGGGCACCGTGGATCCCCACGGCAATCCCGCGGTGATTTTAATCGGCGAGTTCGGGAAAGACACTCTCGTCTAAGTCCATTCGTTTGATGATCGAGCGAAGTCGAATTTGGAAATCGCTTTTGTAGTTGGCAACTTGCTGCTCGGTCAGGTCGCATCGAGCAGCGACGACCTTGTTCGCGACCCCTTGAACGAACAGCAGTTCGACTGCTTTGAGCTTGTTCCAGTCGCCATTACGTTTCCAACGCTCAATCTGTTCGTCGATGGCATCGCGAACGGCCTCTTCCTCGATCCGTTTACGCTCGACGCTTCGCACGATCGAACTGGCGCCGCGGGCGGGTCCGCGAGGTTCGATATCGCCCCCGGCACTGCTGCTGCGGCCATGCATCTGGATCGATGGGCGACGACCTTCACGTCGCAAATGATCGGTCAATTTGTAAGCACAAATCGAAAACAGATAGCTTTCCAACGGTCGGCTGCCGTCATAATTCGGCAGACTGATCAAGAATCCAACGAACGCTTCTTGAACGATGTCTTCGCTGGTCGCGCGATTGCGAATTCGGCTGTCGGTGTAAGCCAGCAAACGACCTTCGTATCGATCAATCAATGCCTGCCAAGCGTCCGGATCGCCATCACGAATCTGGGTCACCAGGTACGCATCCGCTTCGTTCGTTTGCTTTTTCGATTCCGACATACGTAAAGGCTAGCGACCTTTGCCGCGTTTGCCCACTCCGCCGTCATGGCTGTTGATCAAGTCGACTGCTGGGCGTCCGCTTCTACCGAAACCGGAGTGATGCTGTCGATTAAACGTTTGACGTCGGCATAGGACGATTCGCCCGCCTTGATTCCTGCTTCAATCAGCGGTTCGACAGCGTGAAAATCCTCGATTCGAAACTCCTCCGTCTCCGGGCTGATGATCAAATCACTCTCGAGTGCATGGATCTCGCTGGAATGCCGTCGGCTCAGTTCCATCGTCCGAAGCAGCGTCGACAAATAGCCGGGGCGACGAAGTTTTCCATTCTTGTCGGTCGCGAAATTCGTCGATAGTCTCGATCCGACGTCGACGGAGATCACATAGTCACACTCTTCCTCGCGGAGAACTGATGCGGGAACATTCATCAACACGCCCCCGTCGACCAGCATCTCATCTCCTTGGATGATGGGACTGCCAAAAACGGGATGGTTGATACTTTGCAAAATCGCGTGGACAACGTCGCCTTCGCGGCGAATCAGTTGCACGCCGCTGATCAGATCCAGCGTAGTGATCGACAACGGCACGTCGAGTTGTTCGAACGTGAGTCGGTGAAGATACCGTCGGAGTTTTTTCTCGAATCGCCCACCGCGAAAACTGTGTAGCAGGTGGGCACGTCGCAGCGCCGGGCGACTCGCAAACAGTTTGGGTGGAATCATGTCGTCGCGAAAAAACTGCCCGACTTCGCGACTGGAGTGTCCCGCAGCGACCGCGCCGGCTACGATCGCACCGGCGCTGGTGCCGGCAATCGAATCAAACACGATCCCGTGATCAGCAAACACTTGCGTCACGCCAACGTGGGCAATGCCGCGTGCACCGCCACCGCCCAGTGCCAGACCGATCCGAATTCCTGCCAGACACCGAGACATTCGCTGAACCGAGGCATCATCCAGGCGAGCAAGGTGCGGCAATCCGGTAGCGCTGGGTGTGTACTTCACGCGCACACAACGTAATCTGGGGTCATCCAAAACGGGCCGGGTGTCGATCGTCGCATCAAACATCATCGCGGCGATGCAGCGACGGTGCTCGGGGATCGTGAGTGCTAGTTTGCCAACCGACTTTTCCAGAGATGCTTGTTGGCTGATTGCAAAAATGACTCGGTCGCACTCTTTCGCGGTCGCTTTGGATGCGTTTTCGCCGTGGGCGATCGCGACAGCCAGTGATTTGCCGCGACTGCGTTTGGCAACTTCGATTCCCAGTTCAGACGCATCGACAGCCGCCACATCCGAATCCAGTTCATCGATCTGCATGGGAGGTTCGCCGTCAGTGACCACCATGGGATGAACGATGTGTCCGTGCTGACGTAATTGACCCAGGAGGGCCGAGGCGAGCGCCCAGCCGGTGGGCGTGTCGATCACGATTCCCAGCGAGTGAATACCACGTTTGGGTCTTCGCGCTTGGCTGGTGAAGACGTTCATCTGGGAGAGACGACGTGTCAGCGAGCGACTGATGTTTTGCAACAACTCTGGATGCTTGGGCATCAATCGCTGGTAATCAGCACGCTTGAGAACCAGGGTTTCGATATACGTCAGCGCTGTCACAGTGGCCGTTCTGGGGCGGCCGGATACCATTGATGCTTCGCCAAAGTGTTCACCCGGCCCGAGCACGCTGAGTGTCCGCTCGGCTATCGCGGGGCCTTCCCCCGTCCAAACACGCACTTTTCCGGCGACCAACAAAAACAGTTCGTCGCCTTCGTCACCCATCTGGATAATGGTATCGCCGACCTCGAAGCTGCGATGCTCGAACGCGCTGAGGATCTCTTCCAGGCCGTCGTCGGCGATCCCCAGCAAGAGCGACTTTGTGATTGTTTCATCCATCGCGGGCAATGCGGTTCCAAGCGGCGTATCAAAGCGTGTTACGCCATCTTAACAGAACACCGGACTCTGGCAGAACAGAGATCTGATCTGTCGGTTGCTCGCCCTGCGATTGAATCGGTCAGAACGCCGGACTACTTCACTTCGATTGGCAGACTTTCGCTATGGCTGTTGAATTCCGGAGCGTACATGCACTGAATGCTCGCGACACCGCTTTGGTATTGGCCACGCAACTGAACTCGCGTCGAGTACTCGAAGACATAAACACCTTTTGGGAGGTAATCGATAAAGAAGTGGCTGGCGGTATCACGCGTCGATTCGTAGTATCCCAGTCCGTCCTGAAACCTGTAGCGTGACAAAACGTTCACCGGTTCGGTGCCACTGCCACGGTAATCCTTCAGGTGGACGTATTCCATATCGCGATCGGTTCGCAAGACAACGCGGACGACCAGTTCGTCGCCGACTTCGACAGGTCCGTCGACCGGCACCAGCGTGGGCCCTTTATCCGTATTTTTCTTGACGTGCAACTGTTTGGTCAGTTTCAGTGGCGTGCCTTCGTAGGGCGTCACCTTGCTCATGTCTTCCAAGTATTGCCAGTGAATCGCGCCCCATGCGACGCCGTCGTCAATTTTTGTCAGCGTGATCTTGCCTTGTTCGGCGTTGATCTCGCCGCCCAAATACTTTTGCTCGTAGAATCCGGTGCCTGTTTCGACATCCTCAGGCTGGATCTCTTGACCACCCAGTGACACTTCGACCAATGCATCGGATGCCAACAGGTCGCTACCCCGCAGCAACAGCGAATAGACCGCATCGGCTGTCGCCTTGGTTGTTTTCCAGTCCTGGGTTTGCTTTTGTTTCAGCAACCAAACCTTGCAGTCTTCGACCGCTTGAAAATCGTTCATCACTTCGTCGAACGCTTCGATCATCATTGCTTGCGTCTCGATCGGGGCCCGATACCACCACCACGAGTGTTCCAATTCACGCCAGAACATGCCCATCTCTTCGGTTGTGACCGAGCGTTCTTTGATCGACGCCATGAT
>JABDKS010000265.1 GCA_013002105.1 Pirellulaceae bacterium
CAACCATCAAGACTGGCCTCGGAGAGTCCAGCGACAGTAGCCAACGTCGTTGTTCGCTCCGCGAACAAATACGAAAAAAGTAGCCGTCACGCTCCGTCGTGACGAAGCCCGACCAAACGTGCTGCCATCGTCAATTCCCCCGGATCGACCCATCCGCAGCCAATCGTTCTCCGCGACCAAGCACTTCTGGCAACACAAAATCCAACCATCAAGACTGGCCTCGGAGAGTCCAGCGACAGTAGCCAACGTCGTTGTTCGCTCCGCGAACAAATACGAAAAAGTAGCCGTCACGCTCCGCCGTGACGAAGCCCGACCAAACGCCCTCCCATCCGCCATTCATCCGGATCGACCCATCCGCTGCAAGTCAGATCGCGAAGTCGGCTGCTTTGCTGGCTGCGGGGAACCCCTACACTCGAAAAGGTGCGTGGTCGATTCAGACCACAAAATACACGAACCACACGAAAAAAGACCATGCCCAATACTTTCGTGTCATTCGTGTATTTCGTGGTTATCACTCTTACCCAATCTCGCGGTCGGTACCAGCTCCTGCAACGCGATAGGGCGATGGTTGCCCTGCGTTTCGAGCTGTGGGATGGCTCCCACTCCAGACAACCAAGTCCTTGTGGTATGCGGGTGACCATAAGGACGGGTGTTACGTTTTCTCCTTTGCTTACAAAATTGTTCGCCCGTCCCCGCGGATGCGTCACGTTCGCTGGGCAATCGAAATCCAACCGTCATTGAACATGCGATTTTTATTCCTTTCCGTTTTATTGGTGATCCCATCTTCGTTCGCTAGTTCGCAGGACTTAGCCCGCAACCCCTTCGCCGTAACGGAAAACGATGACGCCCCAACCAGTCATGCTGGCAACGCCCAACGCGGTTCAGTCACCTTCGCATTTGATGGCGGAACTTTGTTGTGCACGTTTGGCCGGATCGGAAGCGAAGGCAAACGGTCCGCCGCAATGATTCTGTTCCCCTCCACCGCCAAGATGCAGATCGAACGGAACCTACTCAAACAGCATTCCGATCAGCATGGTTCCGTCGTCATCGTCGTCGAACCGGACGGTAAGAAAACCCAACTATTTGGGGACACGGTTCACAAATGGGCCAAGGCGAGGGTCGCCAATGCTTCGTCGCGCGACTCTGCAATTGAAGAACACGCGTTTGTCGCCACGGTGGTTCACGCACTAAGCACTGGAACACCTCTCTCTGTGTGGGGCAGCGATGCCCAAGATCTGCTCGAATCCGGGCAGTGGTGTAAATTGTTCGCCGGTACCAAGGTCACCCTGCCACTGCGAAAAACCGACGAACCATGACATCACATTACGCTTGCTTGTCATGCTTTGGCGGCGAGTAAATCTGCTCTAAATGGTGCGTCGTTCGCGTCGCCCCGCTGAACCCTACCGTTACCCGACTGAAATGGAGACTGAAGTGACACGCCACGCTATCTACCTCGCGGTTGTATTGTTTTGCTGCATACCAGCACCAACCACACTCGCTGAGGACGCGTTTACATCGCCGGAGACGATCGTGAACGTGACGATCGGACCGGTTGGTAGCGGGCGAGACATGATCTTCACCGGTGCCAAGCTTTTCTTTGAGACAGCACGAACGAGCTATCATGTCGAATCACAACGTGAACGTCCCGACTTGGCGAATCGGACCCAAGACGTCGCGATGCTGCAGTCCAAACTTGTACGTATCGGTGTACACCAGCTCAAGTTCCAATCCGTCGGCGGAGAAGAGATTGATCTCGAAGAAGTTCAATCGCGTTTGAAGAAAAACCCGCTTGCCTTGCTTCTGCCTGCCGGTGCTTCGATTCACCCTCAAATTGCTGCGGCACTGAGGCCAGGAACGGTCGTTGTGACACGAGCCGATAGTCGATCAACGCCGCAACGTCTTGTCCCACGTCCGGACGGCGGGTAACAATCGCGTGTACCCGCGTACGCGAATCGGGCGGTCTTGAAGTTAAAGAATCTTTCGCGCGTCCCCGGTGACGTCGGAGGTTATTCGACTGAAGAATGACTTCGCAAAGGCTTGTCCAGCCGACCCGCATCACACCACGAACTTCATGAGCTCTTTGTCCAGCCAGGTCTATGAGATTCTCGTTGAGGAAATTGCTTGGAGTCGTGGCGATCGCGGCCGTAGTCTGTCTGATCGGAACATGGATACTTCGATCAAGAGCCAACGATTTTTGGGGCTACGGAAACTACGGTGTCGGGGACGGATCAATCGCCTCACCGGTTTACTACATCGAAGTTCGAGGCGTTGGTTCTATTCCGACGTTCGCGCGTGTCATACGATTTTCCGATCACAACGCCGCGCCCGCCAACGTCTTGCAGGTGGGCCACGGCGTGTCGGCTGAAATTCGGGCCCATGTCCAAAACGCCGATCGTTGGAATGGAAATCTAACTCTGATCGCAGGAAGAACTCTTGATGAGAAGGTTGGCATTACTCTCGATCAGCAGACTGCCAAACAGTTTTTTGCTCCACCGGGTAAACAGACCCGAGACTATCGCGTGTGTGTGAAGTTGTGGGACGAGCACATCGCTCCCCATCTTGCACCGGAACCCGAAAGCTGACGCTTCTAACGGCACAATGACTTCATGCCAATCGCTTGTAACAAAGTACAGGTCCGTGGTCTATTTCCAAATCCATTTGCAAGTAATCAAATGAAATATTCCTTCGTTGCTATTCTTTTGCTCACTGTTTGCATGGGCTGCGGGTCATCAAAGTCCGAAGTTGACACCGCCGGCGCATCCACGCCCAACGACGCGATTGAGTCGAGCGAGAATCAGTACGATCGCGAAACTGTGCCGGTCACAGAGGTGCAGACGATCGCTTCTGCGATTGAAACCATTGCGACGAGCAGCGATAGCACGGCCGTTCACGAGGCAGACGAATTCATACGCGCAAACGGAGTATCAGCACTTAGCAGTCTTGGAAAGCACATGAACGACTCGAGGGTTCCTCCGGGAAAGTCCGCGAGTCTTTACCAGAAAACGAAGAACGTCTCACACACACCAGAGATGAGCGACTACTGCTATTGGTTGATGCTGGACATCGTCATGGATTCAATGTTCGCGCGCGTCAACCGAGAGTTTGCGCCTTTCACCAAAGAGACTGCAACCGACTGGGTCGCAAAACGCGCCTCCTCCTCTCACGACGAGATCCGGATAGATGCTGCAAAGGACGTCTTACAGTCCGTCAGCGACTTTGTTGATGAGAATCCCGATGACGCAGAAGCCAAGGAAATACAGTCGTTCTACGAAACACAAGTGAAGGTTCTGGAAGCAGTGCATGCTGCAAGAAAATAGCAATCTGAATGCACGACGGCGGATAACCATTAAGCCTTTGACATTAAAGCAATTACGACAACAGTGGATCGGCACACTGGTTGGGTCCTCCACAACGTGAAGCCGACAATGTGGAGCTGGTCGTGGATCTGGCGGACGTCCTGACTGATACAATGGGTAGGCACATCGACGGTGTCAATTGACCGACATAAAGATGCGTCTCCGCTGAATCACGCAATTACTCGACTCAATAGGCTTGCTTATGATTGGTGCGATCGTTGGCGACATCATTGGATCGTACTTCGAGCACTCTCCGACGAAATACACCGACTTTGATCTCTTTTCTGAGAACTCATACTTCACAGACGACACGGTTCTGACCGTTGCCGTCGCCGACTGGATTCTCAACGGCGGTGACCTTCGCACGTATTTTTATGAGTACGTTGATCGGTACCCGGAACGTCCCTACGGCGGAACGTTCTTTAACTGGGCCCGACGCCGCGAGACCGAACCGTATGGCAGCTGGGGCAACGGTTCGGCGATGCGTGTTTCGCCCGTCGCCTACGCGCGTACGTCATTGCCAGAGGTGCTTCGTCTTGCCGAGGAAACTGCTGCGGTGACCCACAATCATCCTGATGGCATTCTTGGCGCGGTCGCGGTCGCTGGTTGCATCTTTGTCGCTGGCAACGGCGGATCGAAAGACGACGTTCGACAATTCATCGACACCGAGATTGGCTATGACTTGTCCCGGCCAATCGACCAGATACGGCCATTCTACTCGTTCGACGTATCCTGCTCTGGTTCCGTTCCGCAAGCTATCACCGCGTTTCTGGAATCGACGTCCGTTGAACATGCCATACGGCTTGCTGTCTCCTTGGGTGGAGATGCCGATACGATGGCGTGCATTGCGGGGGCGATTGCGGAACCGTTTTTTGCTGGCGTACCGAGTGACCTGTGGCTGCCTGCGCGAGATTGCTTGGACGACTATTTGTTGGGAAAAATCGAAGCCTTTTGCAACGCGAATTCAATTCCGATGGTCGGGTAACCACACCGCAAAAAGTGCACACGAACTGCTTGGCCTTTAGAGCAATTTTAGTTTTCTCGTAGGCCAGGACCTGTCCTGGCGCAGCTGTGCCAGGACAGGTCCTGGCCCAGGGCTTTAAGGGTCTTTTATCTCCTTCAAGTTTAGTCGTTTTGCGGTGGAAACGTGTTTGGACTGTACGTTCTTTGATCGCGTTGCCTTCTTCTTCT
>JABDKS010000273.1 GCA_013002105.1 Pirellulaceae bacterium
CTCTAGCACCGTGCCACCAACATTGTCGAAGTAGACTTCGATTCCATCGGGACAAGCCGCCTTCAAGCCTTTGAATAAACTGTCGCCGCGATAGTCGACACAGGCATCGAAGCCCAGTTCCTCTTTCACCCACGCGCACTTCTCGGGACCGCCCGCGATTCCAACGACACGACAGCCCAGTGCTTTGGCAATTTGTCCGACATACATTCCGACCGAACCGGCCGCTGCCGACACCACCACCGTCTCACCGGCTTTTGGTACACCGACACCGACCAAACCGTGATAGGCCGTCTTGCCAGCAATTCCGTAGACCGACATCAAATGCGACAGTGGCTTGACGTCAGGCAGTTTCTGCGCCTTTTCGGTATCAACCTTCACATACTCCGCCCACGTCGCTTCGGTGCTGACGATATCGCCAGGACTAAATGAATCATTTTTCGATTCGACAACTTCGACAATCGAATAGGTATGCATCACATCACCGGGCTCGATCGCCTGGCGATAGGTCGCGCCTTGCATCCACGCTCGGTTGGCCGCGTCAATCGACATCAAGATCGTACGCCCCAATGCTTCCCCTTCACCAATCACTGGGACTTCACCCACACGCAATTCAAAGACATCTTTAGAAAGCCTTCCGGTCGGCAGTTCACGAATGATGACTTGGCGGTTCTCTGTCATAGAACTCGTACTCACAGAAAAGTGATTGAATGACGGACGACAATATCCTGCCGCGACCGAATGCAACGCAGAGATATTGTAGGGGAAGCGATCTGTAGTTGCGGCTACGCCAGCACCGAAAAGTCGGCGAATGTGACGTAGATCAGCAACACGATAGCGATCAGCAGAATGCCGGCGGGAGTGGCCAGTCGCCAGGGAGTCATATCGACGGCCCCAACGTCTTCCTGAACGAATTCGGTCTCGCGCGGTTTGATTTCGCCGATTACCAGCATCAGGATTAACAACCAGCTGAAGACGACGCCCAGAAAATGAAACTCGTGCATCGAGTCGACCACCTTGTCAAACGGTGGCACAAAATAACCGATCGCAATCACGGCAAATCCGGCGATCAAACCAATTTTTGCCGCGATCGCTGGAACCCGCTTCGTGACCATTCCGATCAAGACCACGGCGAAAATCGGGATGAAATACATCCCATTCATCTTCTGCAGGTACGCGAAAATGCTGGTTGTATTGGCCAGCAAAGGTGCGATACCCATCGCCAAAACGGCAACGATCCAGCCGAAAACTTTGCCGCTTCGAACGACCTGCGATTCGGTCGCACCTTTGCGGATCACGTTTTTGTACAGTCCCAGACTGAACAGCGTGCAGGAGCTATTCAGTGCCGAGTTGAAGCTGGACAAAATCGCGCCGATCATCACGGCGGCAAAGAAACCGGTCATCGGTGCCGGCAACACTTCGTTGACCAGCATGCCGTAGGCTTGGTCTGCCTTGATATCCTGACCGGCAAACATTGAATAGGCCAGCATCCCGGGAATCACCAGGTAAATCGGCCCCAGCAACTTGAACGCCCCCGTCAGCAATACACCTTTTTGACCTTCTGCCAGGCTGCTGGCGCCAAAGGTTCGCTGGATGATCTGCTGGTTGGTCGTCCAATAAAACAGATTCAACAAAAAGATCCCTGAGAAAATTGTTCCGAACGGGACAGATGAATCTGATCCACCAATCGAATTGAGTCGCTCTTTCTGCTCTTCCATCAGCTGTTTGGCACCCTCGGCCATCCCGCCTTCGCCGCCGAGTTGGGCCAATGCGAAACCGGCGATCATGAATCCACCGACAAACAAACCAATCCCGTTCAATGTGTCTGAGACCGCGACCGTACGCAGACCACCGAACAACGCGTAGATTGAACCAATCACACCCACCACAACCACGATGATCCACAGTGCGGTGGTTTCCGCGTCGGCGCCTAATGTTTCTGGAAGCGTCCCCAACATGGACGGGACATCCAGAATTCCCATCATGCCGGTCGCCCCGGTGTACAGAATGATTGGCAACAAGATACCGACATAGGCAACCAGGAAAATGACGTTGGTAATGATTTGCGTTTGATGGTCGAAGCGAATCTCCAGGTATTCAGGCACCGTTGCCACGCCGCTCTTTAAAAATCGCGGCAGGAAGAACCAGGCCATGAAGACAAGTGCGACGACACAAACTACTTCCCAAACCATGACGCACAGGCCGTCGGTGAACGCCGATCCATTCAGCCCCACCATCTGTTCGGTGGACAAGTTGGTCAGCAACAAGGATCCGGCGATCAAAGGAAAGGTCAACGATCGACCGGCCAGAAAGTAACCACTGGTACTGTCATGGTCGTCGCCACGGGTGATCAGCCAGGTCAGCAGCGCGACCAACCCGGTAAATAGTAAAAAGGATCCAAGCGTCAGTAAATTCATACGAGCGATTCCCGTCGACCAATTGAGATGCGACATTGGTAGCGGTTGATCGCCTCAGGTTCAAGGCAGGGACAAATAGTTGAAAACAATGTTTCCATTCCCGGCTGCTCGGCCCAAGGGCCAAAGTGACAAACCGCCAGACACTTCCATCGCGAAACGTTCGCGGTTTCGATTCCTATCATTGCACTGTCAGTTTGGAGTTGATCGGCGGATAGCACATTTCGCCCCAGTTCTCGTCTGATCCGTCATGGACCCAGACCAACAAGAACGACCTCAATAGATGCTCCATCATCAGCGAGCAGCGACGGATGGCGACTCGGTTCAGTGCGCTGTTGTAGGTTGCCGCGCCATGCACGAGTTGGCACCGCAAAAGATAGATCCGCTCGAGCAAATCGTCCAGAATCACCGTCCAGCGGCCTTCGACGTACCAAGATCGCGCTTTGAACTTGGCTTGCCGAGACTTAGTCGCCTGTCGGTCGGAAGGGTCTTCCCAAAAGTGATCGCATAAATACTCGTCTTCGAAAATCGTGATCACAAGCCGTTTGTTGTTGACCAGCGCATCGACGATTTGATTCCCGTTATCCAACCGCAGCATCCGGTCAGAAAACTGCCGCCAGCTGGCACGGTCTGGTCGCGGCTCACGCTTCCCTGCATCCCATTGCCCGTACAGAGCGTTGAAGGCAATCCATTGGCTCAGCAAAACCTGATCAAGATCGCTTGGATCCTCGCACTGTTCAGCGAGCTGTATCCAACTGCAGGCTCGATGAAATCTGACGACGGTTGGGTGACCCGATTGTTCGGCACTCAGTCGTTCCTTGTGCGGTTTCCAAAGGCGCCGCAGATCACGGACGGTAATTGATGATTCGGGCATGGATCGACAGCCAGGTCAGGTGGGGCAAGGCGGCCCGCCCTGGCCAATACTTCCGAGAGTACGCCGATTATAACGGCCGGCGGTTCTGATCGTGGACAAATCGGGCAACGAATCGTGTGGTCCGCAAAGCAAACGCAGTCGTGTTGCTGTATGCTTTGATTGCGTCTGGTGTCTTCCGCAAAAACAGCGCTGTTGATTGGGTTCGATGACGCCACCATTAAGCCCACCGAGGTAGTGGTAATGAATGAAGTCCGACTTGCCGTCTTGATTTCGACGACCTGTCTGGTTGCCGGGTTGGTTGCGCCGGCGCTTCAAGCGGACGAAGCGATCGGACTTCCGGATGTGCGGCGATCTTATGTGGCGTTCGAGGCGTTTGGAGTCACCGAGTCCTGGCCCGTCGCGGGCGAGCTGAGAATTCCCCAAAGTGAACAAGACAAATTTCCCGCAGTCATCATTGTGCATGGGTCCAATGGCGTGGATACGCGTGGCGAGTATCACGCCATGTCGCTGAACGAGAAGGGCATCATCACACTCGAAATCGACATGTGGGCAGCGCGCAAGAATTTCTCTGGTGCTGGGCAACGACCAAAGGGCGTTCCGGAGACGTTGCCGGACGCATACGGCGCATTGATCTACCTTGCCAGTCTCCCGTTTGTCGACGCCCAGCGGATCGGGATCATGGGTTTCTCGTGGGGCGGTGTGGTCACGATGCTAACCGCGACCAAGCCTTACAACGACAAGAT
>JABDKS010000292.1 GCA_013002105.1 Pirellulaceae bacterium
CACCAGTGGGCGACGTTTTTCCAATTCCAGGATCGACGTCAGGTGCTTTCGTTCCATGAAATTCACCAAGCCATCGTGCAAGCTGCGGATCACATCTGGGCCTTCGCGATAGATTGCCGAGGTGACCATTGCGACATCGGCGCCCGCGATCAACGACTTTGCCACATCACTTGAATCTGCAATTCCTCCGCTGGCGGCCAACGACATGGCTGGGCAATAGGCATGGACTTGCATGATCTCATTAATCGTTGACGTGATCGAACCGGGGGATGTCAGCTCCCAGCGGGATTTCAGTTGCAAACTATCCAGTTCAATGTCTACTTCAGGCGTGCGACCATACAGCACCAGTCCTTGGACACCCGACAATAATTTACAGGCCAAATGGGGCACGCTCGTGTAGTTTCGGCTGAGCTTTAAAAACAATGGGATTCGGATTGACTGTTCGATCCGCCGAACCAACTCAATGATTTTTTCTTCGATCTCCCTGGGGCCACTGAATTCGCGTGGCGGCGGGTGGTGGATATTCAGCTCGATTGCATTTGCACCTACCTCTTCCAATTGGCCGGCAAAGTCAACCCAATCGGTCGCCAAATGCCCGTTCAGGCTCGCGATGATCGGAATACGGTTCGTCACTGTGGCGCGATTGACCAAGGATAAGTAAACATCGGCGTCCTCGTGCATTGCCTTGTCACGAGTGGCCGACCTACCGAGTGATTCCAGGAATGACTGTTCCTCGTCGGACAATGTCAAACCATGACGTTGATTCCATCGCAAGACTTCTTCGTCAAAGAGCGACGGTAGCACGATCGCACCGGCGCCGGCCGCCTCCAATGCGACACGCACCTGCTCCTGCGCCGTCATTTCGCATGCGCCAACGACGATGGGGGAGCGTAGAACAAGCCCTCCGTAATAACTGGTCAAGTCAATAGCCATCGATCAAACCTCTTGTTGAAAAAATCGATTAGGTTTCGGTGGGACGTATTTATCGCTTTGGACCGGTGCTTTTCATCTGCTCTGGCCTCCTGTTCTCAGGCATCCAGAGCCAGCAGTTGACCGACGTTGACCGGAGCTGCCTGTTTTCGCCAACACGCCGATCGTCACGTATCGGTTTCGCAACGCGGGTGACTGCGTTATCGAAAGCCCCAGTCAAAGCGACTGGATCGTCGACACCAAGTCAGGGATCTTGATGACAAACTTGTGCTCTGATTCTACCAATCGCTCCCGCGTCGCCAACTGTAATTCCATCACTTGCAGGTCAGCGTCGGACGGATCATCGTTTCGCGCGGCGCGATCGGTGATCCGTTGCCTTAACGTTGTTTCATTGACATCACAATCCACAATTCCAAATTCCACGCGCTGGGAGACCGCTAATTGTCGAAATCGCTCGCGTAGATCCCGCCGGAGGAACGTTGCATCGACGATTACCGAGAATCCGGCATGTAAAATGCTCCGGGCCAGATCAGCAAGCCGTTGATAGGTCGCATCGGTCGCAGACTGGGAATAAAGGATCGTTTGGGCGGTTTTGTCGGGGCGTTCTCTGTTGCCAGGGCGTTCCATGGGCGACATTCCATAGTGACGTTTGCGCTGGACGTCCGAACGCAATCGAATGGCGCCGCATCGCTGAACCACAAGGGCACTTTGTGTCGATTTGCCGCTGCCACTGACGCCGTGTGTGATCCACAAACGTGGTTCCCCGGCGAGCGTGTATTGGTGCGCCAGGTCGATGTACGATTTGCTATCGGACATCGCCTGCGAAAAATCGGCGGATTGAACCAGTTGCTGAGACCGAATCGTCGCGATTTTTGCTCGGACCAACGCGCGGTAGACCAAGTACCAACGCAAAACGCTCAATGCGTTGTAGTCACCGGACTGCTCCAGATAGGCGTTGATAAAAATTCGCGATTGCTCCAGATAGCCATGCGCGGCCAAGTCCATCGTCAGGAATGCTGAATCGCTAAGGGTGTCAATCCAACGAAAAGAATCGCAAAATTCGATCCCGTCGAACGGAGTCAACGATTCGCGAAATCTCACGATGTTGTCCAGATGCAAGTCACCGTGGCATTCACGAATGAATCCGTTGGCAAGCCGTTGCTGAAACAAGTTCGTGTGCTGGCTGTAAAAGTCCTGCGACCAATCGGCGAGTTTTTGGACCGTCGCGGCGATTTGGGGGTCCTGGATGGACTCCAGCGCGCGTAAGTTGTCGATCGCGTCTTGGTACAGTTGGTTCGCAGTGCCGTAGGTGATTGCAGAGGATTGCGGCGATGTTGCCGATTCGCCGCGATGGCTCTCGACCTGTTCGGTCGCCAGTCGCCGTGCCGCAGAGACTCGACAAATCTCAGCCGAATCGTGGAAGCTCGCAATTTTCGCGGCCAATGTTAACACGTCGTCATTTGTCATTGCCCCATTCTTTAGCTGTTGGCTTAACAAAGCATCGGCAGGGAATCGCCGCATTTTCACAGCGTAATCGACGATTGGATCGCAGCTCGACTGCGATTCTTCCACGTGAAATCGTTCGCCATCGAAGCTGATTGCGACAACACCCAGATACAATCCGTCCGAAAATCGGCTATCCAAGCGGATCTCTTCGTGACAAAAAAATTTGCGTTGTTTGAGCGTCGAGTAATCCAGAAATGGCGTCTTGATTGGTTTTTTGATTTTGTGTGCAAACTCGCCCGCCAAAATGACCCACGATATGTGCGTCTCGTGCACAACGATCTCCGAATCGACTTCGTACCGATAGGCATCGGGCCGGCACAGCTGACCCACCATGTCGTCACTTTGCATTTTCTCGTTAGCGATCTCGCCGCGGCCTTGTTGGGGGTCGGTCGGAAAGTCGCACTCGCGATTCGAAGCGGACGAGATCATCGCTCAACTCGGGTTCCACGCGGTAGAAGAAGGTAGTCGATCATCGGCCCAAGCGGTTCGTTGCTTCGTTGACTGCAACGAACCGGTGCCGCTGGCCAAAGTGGTAATGAATCACTGCACATACGGATCAACCAAATCACTTTTGCTTGGTGGGGCGTGCATTGGGTTGCAAATTCTGCTTACGCATATACGAATGGCATTCGACACAACTAACCGTTAGTGCGACGTATCCCAATGCCGCGCGATGGATATCCTTTTCTCCCGCGGCTTCGTCAATCATGTCACAGATCCGTCGAAAATCGTCTCCATGACGCTGGTATGTCTTCGTTTGCATGACATTCCACCCGCTCTCCAGACTCAACAGTTTCAGCGAGCGAGCGTTGCTCCCGATCTGGTCATAATCCTCCAGTGTTAATCCCTCCAGAATCGACTTGGATTTATCCAGTTTCATATACATCAGAGGCGACACTTTGGAGGCGGGTTTCTTCGGAGGATCCGCCGCCCGATTCCTGTTGGCCACGCAAACGCCGATTCCGACAACAACGCATAGCAGTAATATTCGTTTCATCGATGAGTAACTCACATTATTGAAAGTATCGGAGAGATCAGAACGCACGCATCGCGGTCCGTCTGACAGATAAGCAACTCTTGTGCCGTTTCATGCCGCGTGTTGAAACCACGATCCGAGTTGGTCGAGTCATTCCATTGACGAACGTGTCGCCGCCATCGTCTTAGCTGGAGATCGCCACTTTTCATTAGCCATCGGACGATAGCCCCGTTGTTTTCGGGGGGAACCGCGGCTATCGGGACGCAAAAACACAACGTTCTGATTCCGTGGCGACGCTGTCCATCTGGATAGTCTCTCACGCGTCATGAGCCGATGGGCGATCGCCCGGTTATTTTCTCGAGGAACCGCGGCTATCGCCGTGCGGCTAACGGGACGCAAGAACACAACGTTCTGATTCCATGGCGCCGCTGTCCATCTGGATAGTCTTTCACGCATTACGAGCCGATCGGCGATCGCGCCGGTTGTTTTCGTGAGGAACCGCGGCTATCGCCGTGCGGCTATCGGGACGGCAAAACACAGCGTTTTGATTCCAAAGTGGCGATGCTCAATTAGGACATTGAAAAGAAAAAATTGTCGCTCGTCTCGGCTTGTCCCCCCAGCTTGACCGACGTTTCGAATCCGTCAGGTTTGAGTGCCAGGACCGAACAGGTGATATCGGCCAACACCGTCTCGGCGACATTACCGATCAAGAGGCCACTGATACCGGTGCGACAAACCGTTCCCATCACTAACAAATCGGACTCGATGTGATCGGCGACGTTTCGAATCACTTCCGCCGCCGGTCCCCGTCTCATGTGAATGCGTACATCATCTCGTTCGATTCCCATCGAGTCGATCAAACTGTTCAGCCGCCGCAGTGATTGCTCCTCAACCTGATCCAAGGCCCGATCTATCTCCGTGTCTCCGGCACGCTTTCGCAAGATCTTCTCCATCCACAAGTCGCTGGCAAACACAAGATGCAATTCGGCACCTTCGCGATTGGCTATCGAGTGGGCTAGTTGGATGATGTTGGTGTTCAGATGTTGATGCGTTTCATCACTTGATGCCATGTCAACGGCGGCCAGGACGCGGGCAAATGTCTTATGCGTCTCCGGTTTTAGAATCCATACGGGGCACGGACATTGTCGCAGCAGGGATCTCGCGATGCTGCCAAACAAACGTCCAGCACGCGATAAACCGTCAGCCGACTTGATAACCAGGTCATGTTTATCCCTCAAAACCTGCCGCACGATTTGCGTGGCGGGATCACCGACGGCAACCACGACATCGATCGGCACGTCCGTATCGACATATTCGGCGACTCTTTGCAATAACTTTTGGCGGTGATCCTTGGCCAGCAGGTCTGCCAGTTCCTCAGGGTCCGCGACGTCAGTTATGCCCCCCAACGCGACCGGCAACGGTTTGACGACGTCCATGAATGTCACCGCCGCGTCGTTTTCGATCGCCAAATTGATTGCTCGATTGACCGCCGTTTCGTTCGACTCGGTACCCACAAAACAAAGAATGTTCTTAAACCGTTTCATTTGACGTCACCTCACGATCGCTTTGTTCAATGTAAATCTACAGTTCGCGAAACTCGTCAACCGGTTGTCGATTCGTTCCGTCCGAGGAATCGCGACAGGCGTATCGTTGGTCTCCCAAGGCGATCGATACTGGTATGACTGGCTTGCAACGCCGTTGTGCGACTGAATCAAGCAACCCGCATGAGTTTTGATTCGACTGCTAAAAAGCCGGAAATTCTGACGGTTCTCGATACTGCGCGAATGCGAATTTGAAATGAGCGCAATGCGCTCGTGTGACTTTGTTTTGCTCTGAGCGGCAAGAGTGAGATCGTTCCACTGAATCAAACGGGTTCGCGTGCCTGGTCCGGCGATTCGCCAGCGATCGACTCATTATCGGCTGCGTCGCGACTGATTCCTTCGATCATTCGATTACGTGTGATCCACACACTGCACGGAGCGTGTCGCAACACAAAACGAGAATTGCTGCCCAAGACCAATCGTCCCAGCAGTGCCCGCGGTGTCTCGCCGATGACCAACAAATCGCTGTCGTCGTCCTCCACAAAACGCACCAACTCTTCTCCAACATGCTCCCCGTCGATCACTTTGCTGCTGACCTCCGGCGCCGCATGTCGGACAGATTCGGCTGCACCTTCGGCCGCATCGGCTAGGTATTTCAACGAGTTCGTGTTCGCGTTGAGTGAATTGCCGTAGGCGTGCAGGAACGGAGCGATCGCGACGACGGTGACATGCGGCTCATGTCCCCACTCAAAATCTGCAAATTCCTCCAACGCTGCTTCGGCTGGACCCGATTCTTCATAACCGATCGCGATGCGCAATGTTCGTTTCGGATCGTCGTCTTCTTCGGCGCGAAACACCAGCACGCTACAATCTGCATGCGTTGCCACGTAGTCGCTGTTGCTGCCCAGCAAGATTCGAGCGATTCTGCTGCGACCGCAGGCGCCGATCACGACTAATTCGGCTTCCTCCTCGCGAGCCGCCTGAACAATTGTTTCCCCCACGTGGCCTTCGCGAATCTCTCGCCGGATTCGCACATTGGCACCCTCGAACATCTGCGAGACCTTCTCATACGTTTGCGTGGCGACCCCCTCCTCCCGCTCTTTGAGCATCTCAATCATGCTCTCCAACGGGTAGCTGCGGTTGGCGTAAGGTGCTTCGATCACCGTCAGGACGACGATCTCCAATTTGTCACGATGTGGCAAATGAGCCAAAAAACGAGCCGCTTCGTTGGCGTTGGTCGAGCCATCGCTGGCTAACAGAATCTTCTTCATGGTCGGAACTCCAGACGGGTTAACCAAGCAGGTTCTGCAACTGAAGTGCCAAGGTGCGGCAGGAGGGCGATTGTGTCGATTTCGTTTGCGATACGAAACGCTTGCGCCGCATTGTTGGGGGCCTTTAGTTGCCTAGTCGACGCGGTTTACTGACGACCGAGCAACTCTGATAGAGACAGAGCGTGCGTTTATGTCTCAGGTGTGCGAAATCGGAAGATAAATCACCCCTCTACGGTGGAGTCTCGCAGTGTGGTCAGCCGTTGGCTTGAATCGGTG
>JABDKS010000299.1 GCA_013002105.1 Pirellulaceae bacterium
GATCAGCTTACCCTCGTCATAGGCGATCGCCAGTTCACCAAGCGTTCCACTACTGCCGCCGACAATCACGACCATATCGCTCGTGCGTATATTCACGACTTCTCGTCCCATTAACCCGCTGCCGGTAAAGACAAGCACGTCGTGCGCCAGAGTCGGCGAGCCATAGTGATAAGCGTGCTCGTCCAGACTCAAAGCAGGGGAAATGCCAATCACCATGCCGCCGCGGCTGGCCGCTCCGCGCGCCGCAGCAAGCGGCAATCCGGGACAGGCTCCGGTGACGACGATACAGTTTGCGTCGGCAATTGCTTCACCGAGGACTTGAGCGCGTTGCAGGTAGCTTTCCGCAATGGCGCCGCCCGCTCCACCCATAACACCAATCTTGAGAAGCATTGGCGTTCGAGCATCTATCGGCTGTTCATTTGTCATCGTTTGACCTCTGCCTCTAGCGTCGCCGCTTCTCAAATTGATTCCTGATTTAGTTTGCGACAACCGAGGCCATGATCTTTGTTTCTGGCTTCTTGCCCGACTCCCACGCAACGACAACTGGGCCAACGCCTGAAAACGATGAAGTGATCATGGGATCGAAAGCGTTGTCGGCGAGTTGTAGCGGCACGTTTGACGAGGAGGGTAAGAACAGGAGGTCTCCTCCGCGACGGCTGATCCAGATCAAATAGAAACGATCGGCAGTCGCTGCGACTGACGGTTGTTCTCCTTGACCAAGCAAGCGTTCGCGCTTGTCGCCACTCATTTCCAAACTGAAAATTTGTCGGTTTCGTCGCCACACCGTTGTAAGTGAACCAGTCGGTGATACTGCCAAATCACCTCCGTCCATGGGGCAGGCGTTTAGCTTCCACGAGCCGACGCCGATTTTTCGAGCAAGACCAAACGTCTTGCCAGCGTCCTCCGATTTCGCCAAATACATATCGCGATTGCCCTCCAACGCGTTTCGCCACATTACGTGGATAATGCCGTCGTGACTGATTTCGACGGACGGATGACAGCATTCGCAAACGGTGCCCGATGGTGATGCATAGACGAGGTGATTCTTCGACCAACTCTTGCCGCCGTCCCGTGAACTGGCACCGAATATTTGCGTATTTTCTTTGCGCAGGTCCAGCCAAGTGCAAAAGATCAAGCCGTCCGTCCCCATAGCCATACCATGCAACCCCTCTCGAGCAACTTTGGGTTGATCATTGACGTTGACTGGGCCGTCCCATGTCTCGCCCCCGTCGCCTGATCGCCAAGCCATTAGGTTTCCGCTTGCGTGGCTTATTGCACTGACGACGACGGTATTCTCGTTTGCGACAATCCGCGGCCCTCGTCGCATCCCCAAAGCGAGATTGGAAACCTGGCCTATCTTCACTGGACTCGTGTAGGTCTTTCCAAAATCGACGGATTTGCAAACGAAAATATTCTCATCTGCTCCAAACGCGATAAAGATGTGACCCGCCGTATTGACGGCCACTTGCGGTTGTTGCGCACCGGGAACTGCCTCAGATGAAACGACGCAAACCGCGTCCGAAGCTTCTAACGGAACAGCAAGGGAAAACAGAATCACGCTAAACGACACTTCTACAAGATGTCTCATTCTTGAACCTGCCAAATTGGGTTTTCTCGAATACGCGGTAACTGAGCTGGTGGCTAGGCATTTTTTGCAAATCTCGGATCGTCGATGCCTAGCTTGAGTTTCCATTCCATCACAGAGCAATAAAGCACGGGAACCACCAGCATCGTGATGATGGCGATGACCATGCCGCCGAAGCTGGGAATGGCCATGGGAACCATGATGTCGCTGCCTCGGCCCGTGGACGTGAGTACGGGAATCAAGGCAAGAATCGTCGTGGCTGTCGTCATCAGGCAGGGGCGGACGCGACGCAGCCCTGCAGTGACCGTGGCTTCGCGAGCGTTTTGTGCATCTGTGATGCGATCTCGACGAAAGCTGTCTTCCAAATAGGAGGCAATGACAACACCATCGTCGGTGGCGATTCCAAATAGGGCAAGGAAGCCAACCCACACCGCGACGCTCAGATTGATTGTGTGGACCTGAAACAGTTCCCGCATGTTGGTGTCGAACAGACTGAAATCCA
>JABDKS010000304.1 GCA_013002105.1 Pirellulaceae bacterium
CAGGTGATCGACCGCATGATGGGTGAATGTGCGGAAACGAAGCAACCGTTTTGCCTGTTCGCGTGCAGCAACGAACCGCATTCCCCGTGGGACAAAGGGGATGCGTCTCGGTATCCGCCGGAGTCAATCAAGCTACCGCCCTATATCGTTGACACACCGGTGGTTCGCGAAACATTCAGCCGCTATCTAGCCGAGATTACGTACTACGATCAACAGGTCGGGCAGATCCTGGAATTGCTGGACAAGCATGGACAGGCCGACAACACTCTGGTGATGGTTGTCAGTGAACAGGGCAACGCGTTCCCATTTGCCAAATGGACCTGTTACGGGCATGGGTTGCAATCAGCGATGATCGTGCGTTGGCCTGGCCAGGTAGCGGCGGGATCACGCAGCGACGCCATGGTGGAGTACACCGATGTCGTTCCTACTTTTGTGCAGGTCGCCGGCGGAACCCCCAGCGATCATCTGGACGGCGAGTCCTTTGTGGACGTACTGGTTGGCAAGTCAGACAAACACAAGTCGTTTGTGTTCGGCGAGATGACGACGAGGGGAATCATCAACGGCAGCGACGTGTATGCGATCCGCACGGTGCGTGATGAACGTTACCGGCTGATTTGGAACTTGCATCATGACCGCAAATTTACCAATGCGTGCACCAAGGCAGACTATTTTCAGTCGATGGTGGCGAAGGCCGATGCGGGTGATGCGAATGCAAAAAGGTGGGTCGATCGGTATCACTATCGTCCGGAGTTCGAGTTGTTCGATTGCCAGTCGGATCCTCTGGAGCTGAACAACTTGGCCGCTGACGCTAATCACGCGGAAACAATCAGTCGGTTAAAGGGACGGCTAACGAATTGGATGGAGTCACAGGGTGACGAAGGAAAATTGACGGAGGCCGACGCAATTTTGCACCAAAATCGGTACAAGGGTATGTCGCGAGAGGAAGCGTTGGATGCGTATGAGAACCGGAAAGATCGCGCCGTTGAGAATAAAAAGCCCAGCAGGGGCGGCAAGGCTAGGAAGAAGAACCCGAAGAAAGACGCGGCATAGACGGCAGCAGTCCGGGATCGTGCGTGGCTGCGGAGTCCCGCGCGTTTAGGTGTCGCGTTTCCTGCGGTCAGTGTCGTTGTCGTTGGCATGGACCGTCCGGGTGAGCCATCGCCAGCGAAAGTACCGGCCGGCGGGAGACTGACAGCGTTCTAGTCGCGGGGCCAGGGCAGACGGCATACGCCCCATTGGCCGTTGTTCTCATCCACCGCGACTTCGATCCATGACAGTGCGTTGCCGAATTTTTCCTTCGTTTGCTCGATCACGCGCTGTGCGATCACGCGGGCAATTTCTTCGGCTGTCGTATTGATCACCGGCAGCATCACACAGTCTTCGTTGGGAAACACCCAGCGGCGATCGCGGAATGTGGCCGTGGTTTCGCGGTCGTCGTTTTTGATTTTTATCTCCGCATGGTCGCTGGGCAGAATGACGTGGTGATCCAATTGCTGTGTTTCTTTCAAAACAGCGTCACGCAATGCAATGAAATCGACGACGTATCGATTCTCATCCAGCGGACCCTCGACGCTCGCGCGAACACCGTAGTTGTGGCCGTGAATGCGTTCGCAGATGTCACCGGCAAACGTGATGAAATGGGCTGCCGAGAAGGTGAACTGTTCTTTGGCGACGTCCACGCGGAAGGTTGGTTTGGTCATCATTGCTGTGGAGTGTTGGGTGTTCGCGTTAGTACGTACAGCGAAGCAGCGATCAAATCGGCGGTTGTACCTGGATTGAGTTGATTGCCACGACTGCGTAGGTGTTGATCAAAGGATTCGCGACCCTCCGCGTCGTTGACATCAAGTTTTGCGGCAAGTCGTTGTACTTCACGAGCCGTGTCGATGCCACACTTGCGAGCAATCAGCGAATCTGGCTCCATCGCCAACAACGCAAGGTGCGCGTCGGCGATGCCTTGCAGCACATCACCGGCGTGGACGATTGATTGCTGCACGATCGGAACGATCTGCGTGATCAGGTCGCGAAAGTCATCGGCGTATTGCCTGGCGATACGATCTCGCCGACGGGCCAGTCGCATCGCGGCGACAATGTCACGGGTAGTAGGTTCCGAATCACTGGTCGCAGGTTCATTGACATCCATTTCATCGACGGTGCCGAGTCCGCCAGCGGATGCGACTTGGATGGTTTTGAACAATGCCTCGGAATCGGTTGTCCGAAGCGATTGCAACCAGGATTTCACCCCCATTGTCCAATCGTCCAGACGCTCGATCGTCTGTGATTCATCCGCTGCGATCAACGGCACCAATAGCAGGAGAATGCCAAGATTGACATTGGAACCAATCGTCTGGTTGACTTGCTGGGCGGCGATCAACGCGCGTTGCGCGACAGAATGTTGTGTCTGGCCGAACGCATTGGCGGCGATTTCTGCGGCCGTGACGAAATCGTCGTAGCACAGGTCAGCAAATGAATGACCGGGGTCAACGTTGCCCACTTTGGGCGCGGTCGCTTCGGTGACGCATGCCCATTGGACCGCTTGCGCGGGCGTGGCGAATCGCCCGACGTGCTGGGTGATGTTGTCAGCCATTTTCGGCGTGCGGCGTGTCAGCGGAAACGGTTGACTGGCGCTGCAGGAAAGCATCAATCGCATCGAGTGTTTCCTGCGGAGCGTCTTCGATCACGTAGTGACCGGCGTCCTCGATTGCGACGGTCGTTGCGTTAGGCCAGACCCGTTGAAAATGTTTCAAGCAGACATCGTTGAAGCACCAATCTTTCATGCCCCAGACCAACAGGGATGGGAGATCGGCCAGCTTGGGCAAGTCCGATTCGAGTTGACGGAGTGTTTCGTAGGTTGGATGACGTTTGGACATGGGAATGTCCCGCACAAATGCATCGATCGCGACGCGGTTGGACCAACTGTCATAGGGAGCAAGTAAGCCGCGCGCGACGTCGCTGGACATCCTGTTTCGCGACATCGCCATCGTCACTGCGGCGCGAGCGAACAGATTCAGCCCCAGCATGCTGGCCGATCCCAGATACGGAAATCGGCAGGCTGCGATTCGAATCGGGACATAAGGTGGCGGGAACGCACCGGTATTGAACAAGACAATCCGATTGAATCGTTCTTTGCGCGCCACGAGGGACGAAAGTCCAATGGCACCACCCCAGTCGTGGGCGATCAGCGTGACGTTGCGTAGATCCAGGTGATCGATCAACGCGACCAAGTTGTCGCGGTGATTCGCCAGCCGATACGGAAACTCACTCCGGCCGGGTTTGTCGCTCCGTCCGCATCCGATATGGTCCACGGCGATGACTCGACGGGCATCGCTGAAGCGCTCAATCACGCCGCGATAATAGAAACTCCAAGTGGGATTACCGTGGACGCACAGCAGTGTTTCGTCGCCCTGGCCCTCGTCCAAATAGCGCAGCTTGAAACCACCGGCGTCGAACTCCTTGGACTCGTACGGTAAAAGATCGGCAGCAATCGACTTCATGCATCAAGTTTCGCCGGTTTGCCCGGTTTGGGGAACCCGCCAATGTGCGCGGCGGCCGGACAAATGTCCGCAGCAACGGCTAATCGACCGCGATTGCGGCACGATCTGCCCAAAATTTGCGAGCCGCACGCACGAACGGAACGTGTCGCTGCAACTGGTCGGCGGGTAGATTTTTGAGTCGCCGTTCGTAATCGGCCAGCCAGCTGAGAAAGAACTCGACGGATTTCTTGCTGACGCGTCGTTGGCCATCGAATTCGATGTACCAAGGTGCGCTGACCGCCGCTCGATAGTGGTCTTCGTGCAACGTGATAACGCGGACGATGACCCAGCCGCTCTTGTCAGCGATCAGTTTTGGAATCACGCCGCCCGCCTTGGCAAACTCGTCCAGTCTGGCACTGTAATGGACGCGGTTGTTGTGGATGACTTCCAGATACTCGACCGGATCGCGAACCGACAGTGACAACGCAGGCTGTAATTCCAGAACTTCGCCTGCCGACGCGGTGAAAACATGGCCGGGAATTTGGTTCTCCAGTTGAGGTCTCAACAAAGGTCCGTTTGTCGCGACGCTGTGTCCCATCCAGGCATGATCCCACCATGCCTGCGGTGTCGCGACGGCTGCTGCATCGGGAAAAACTCCCGACGACTCGTTCTCCGCGACTTCGTATAACTCCAGCGGACGGCCGACGTACAAACGGTTGTATCCGACCGGCGTACCAGCACTATCGCTGCCTCCACCGGCTAGCAGCGGTATTTGCAGTCCGGCGTCTAACACGTTGCGATAGATTTCTTCGGCCCATCGCCCCATCGCTTGGCCACCGCCAAAACTGGATAACGCACGCGGACGTCCTGCCTTGATGCGCACGATCTTGCGATCCAGCCGCAACCAGTCACCGAGCAAAAAGAATCCATCAATTTTTTGACTCGCCAACCAAACCGGCAACGGCCATGCAAACGGGTTTTCGATCGCCACCTTGGTGTTTTTATCAGCCTCTTTGGCGGCAAGAATCCGTTGCACCGGCAACATTTTTTCGTCGTCGGCACCCGGCACATCACCATAGAATGCTAAGCCATTGTAGTGCGACGCGTTGGTCTGAATCCATAACGGATCGTGACCAATCGGATCGTTCGCATCGCGGTGCGGGATCGGATTGGCATCGACGTGACCGAGCGTGGTCGCCATATGCAAATCTTCGGACGCCATTCGCAGGGGCAAACTGTTTTTTGACGCGACGACCAGGCAGTCGCCACTCGTCCATCCCTTGTCGAGCATATGAATCATCCGCGGAAGTTCTGCGGTGTGCTGGTCGGAACTGGTTTTTTCCATCGTGAAGGAACCACTGACGATCCGGTATTCCGGACCGCGGATCACTCGGAATGAATAGGGGCCATCGGCTAACGTCAATTCAACCGATCGATCGACTACAAACCCAATGCCGGCTGACACCGTTCGGCGAACCGAAAGCGGTTTACCGTGAGGACTGCCGCGCCACAATTCCGTCCTGGCAATGGTCGGGCTTTGGTCGCTTTCCTCGTCACATTTGAAGGTCAGCGTGCCCCCAGCTCCGTTGACCGGGGCAACCGTGATCGGAATCCAGAGGAGTGCGAGAATTGCAAAGCGGCACATAAGGTCTGTCCAGCGTATTCGGGTCCATCGCGAAACCGATTGTGGCACGTGCGCGTCCGCCGTGTCACCCGCAGTTCGGACGATTACGACGAGCTGTGATCGCTGGAGGAGCGTTCGCTGGCTGGTGTCCCGCTGGCTGGTGTCTCGCTGGCTGCGGTCTCGCTCCCTGGAGATTCGCCCGTTGGGTGTTCAGCCGGGACTTGCGGATTTCGCTGACGCTTGGGAAGCCATGCGAACGCGACACCGGCGCACGCGAGGATGCCTAGTGACGCATAGAGGATTTGAAAGACCAACCGTTCGGTTCCCGAAACTTCCGCCGACGCCAAATAGCCGAAGGCGAAGGCACCCAGGAGCGGAATGGCGGTGATCGTCGCAAGTAATTGGCACACCAACCGCGTTGGGTGGCTGGACCGGCATGCAGCAATAACGAGACCGATGAAGAGCAGTGGAACGAAGAGAACGGTGAGTAGGGTGATGGCGTTCATACGTGGTATCGGTTGTGACTCGATGGTGATGCGTTGTCGGAGCGCGGTTCACTTTTTGGAGCCTTCCGCAGTACACCGTTTTTGCCAAAAATGCCTCGCCCTCTAAGAAAACTGATCTTAATCTCCAATTTTCGGCCATCGACGGAGATCGGACCGAACATCCGTTGTACCGCCCGGCGGAGTTCGGTTGGTTCGCATTTTGCTACATCTAGCCCTTTTGGCCACATTGTGCCAAGTTGGCAGGGTTCCTTTCTTCATAGTGTGTGACGATTTTCCGTGTCTCAAGATCTCTATCAAACGCTCGGCGTCACTCGCGACGCCTCCACCGACGAAATCAAACGGGCGCATCGCAAGCTGGCGGTGAAGTACCACCCGGACAAGAA
>JABDKS010000305.1 GCA_013002105.1 Pirellulaceae bacterium
GTGTAACACACAGTGTAACAGCCGGGAGCAAAAATCGACTCCGTTGGCTCGGTTGCCTGACGGTGTTCGTCATCTGTGTGCCTATATCAGACGCGCGGGCGGGCGAAATATCACTGACAAATCTGCGGAATCAGACGCGTGATCTGCTCCGCGCCGAGGCGTTGTCGCCCCGCGGTGCGGAGAAAGACGCGGCATTGACCGCCCTGTGCGATTTGTATGTGGTGCTGCGAAAGGATGCTCGATTTGACGACAGTGAAATGTTGCAGCAGGACGCTGGCAAGATACGTCGCCGATTGTTGACCTCTGCCAACCGCCGCGCGGGACGCTTGAAACGGGCAAAAGTGGAGCGTCCTGCGGATCTGGATCGCGCTGTCGAACAAGCCGTCAGCAATGCTCTAGAGAATCCAGGCGACTATATGGGCGAACTGCGTAACTCGGATCGCCCCAATTCGGGTTGCCCCAACACGGATCGCAGTGCGCAAGGTCGCGGCGCTGGCGGGACCGCCGACAACGGGTGGCAATTAGTCGAATTGATTCAACGCATCATTGCACCCGATTTTTGGGATGTGAACGGTGGTTCGGGAACCATTCATTATTTTGCGATGCGTCGTGTGTTAGTGGTCAGCGCCACGTCGGATGTTCATGAGCAGATTCGTGATCTGTTAATGTCGTTGCCCCGATAGCGGATTGCGTTTACATTTCCGCCACTTAGTAAGTTCGCCGGTCATGAGAGAAGGTTCACCGAAGATGAAGTCCAACAATCGCGATCCATTGCAGATGGTTTGTGCGAGTTGTGGCCGCCCGTTTTTGCTGGACGAAACACCAGCGCCGCCATTTTGTAGCGAGCGTTGCAAATTGATTGACCTGGGGCGTTGGCTGGATGAAGAGATCGGGCTTCCCCACGAGGGAGGTCCCGAGGTGGCACCAGCGGAACACCGACCACCGTCGTCGGACTGAAGGTAATTCAGAGTACACGTTGTGTCTGAGTTTGGACGCGTGTTCTCATCACCTCCAAGTTCATTGATAGGAAGCGTACGACAATGGGAATGATTAAGGAATTCAAAGAGTTTGCACTCAAAGGCAACATGGTCGATATGGCGATCGGCATCATGTTGGGTGGTGCATTCGGTGCGACGGTCAAATCGTTAGTCGACAACGTGATGATGCCGCCGATCGGCTACTTAATGGGGCAGGTCGATTTTTCCAAGATGTCGGCGGAGTTGCCCGTCGAAGGAGCCGATGCCGAACCTGTTTTGATTCAATATGGTTTGTTCATCAACGCAGTGATCGCACTTTTGATCCTGGCGTTCGTGTTGTTTTTGTTGATCAAGCTGATGAATCGAATGCGTACTCAGGAAAAACCGGCTCCGACGATCAAAAAGTGCAACGACTGCAAGATGGACATCCCCATCGACGCGACTCGATGCGGACACTGCACGTCGCAGGTCGCCGCGTAGGTGGATCTTGCTGCCGTCGGTAGCCAGATTGGACAGCGCCAGTTTTCATAAGCCGATAGGCGATAGCCCGGTTGTTTTCGCAACGAACCGCGGTTTTCGCCGCGCGGCTATCGGGACGGGAAAACACAGGGTTCTGATTCCAAAGCAGCGCTGTTCAACGAGGCTCGGCGGAGCGTGACAGGCATCCCGCCTAAGCATGGTAATCGCGAATGGGGCGACGGTAGCAACCGTCGCAAATCGGTTTGGGAATTTCGTGTCTCGGTCACGATCCGAAATCGGATACATGCCCGTTCGCATCGGGAAATGTCGCTCAGTGCCGCGTTTTGGATGGTTTTTTCGGCATTACGGTCGTCATCGGGCATTGCTCGATGCTGGCCTGTCCTGCTGCGGAGACTTTACACCAAGCGTCGCAGCGGCAAAGATGATTGCCAATAGAACGTCAGAACCTTTCCCTCCACAGGCGGGAAAGGTTCTCTTTTTTGATTACGTCGTAAGTTGAAACGTGGGAGAAGGGTGCCATGCACGAATCGGTACCAATGACTCGAGAGGGCTATAACAAGATCAAAAAGGAGATCGCGCGTCTGGAGAATGAAGAGATGCCGTCGATCACCGAAAAGATCGCTGCGGCTCGCGAAGAAGGCGATTTGAAAGAGAATGCTGAATACCATGCCCAACGCGAAAATCAGGGCAAGCTGCAAGCTCGCATCAATCTGATGAAGGACAAGATCGCCCGGGCAACGATCGTCGATCAATCACAGCTGCCCAAAGACGAAGTTGTGTTTGGTTGCACCGTGACGGTAGAGGACTTGGCCTATGGCGACGAAGAAGAATTCACGCTGGTGGGAGCGGGCGAGGAAGACTACAACGCGGGCAAGATTCTGATCACCAGTCCCTTTGGGCAAGGTTTGATTGGCAAAAAAGTTGGTGACACCGCGGAGATCGAAGTTCCAGCGGGCACGAACAAGTTCAAAGTGCTGAAGATCGAATTTCGCGACGCGTAGGCACACCGATGCATTCGACGATGCTTCGCACGAAGCGATCCTCGGTATGTCAGGCCGGGATGTCAGCCCGGTTTGACGGCGATTCTTTGGCGACATCTCGCAGGTCCGGCCTGCAGCCACTCTTGTGAAACCAATTCCGGGTGACGATTTGACCAACGACGAACCCAACAGCGACCGGGATGTTGACGCATCGCCATCGGATCTTTCAACAGCCGGTGGTGCTGACGACGGCCCGGGTTGGATGCCTGCGATTTTGGCCGGCACGTTGTTGCTGGGCGTGATTGGTTTTGTCACCTGTGGGTTCACCACTTGGATGCTGTTTCAAAAACGAACCGAATTGGTCATCCGCACACTGCGGGCAACCTACATTCCGTCGGTCGAGCAGAGTTTTATTCAGCCAGAGGAAAAAAAGGCGACGCTGAAACACTTGGATCAGTTTGTCGATGATTTAGAACGTGGGAAGTATGAGAATTGGCAGGCTGGCGGAGTCATGACACGTTTGATTCGGTTGCCCGTATTTCAGTGGGGAGATCTGGCAGCGGTAGAAGCCTATGTGCAGAACGACCCCAGTGGTTTTCCAGACAATGCGGCCAAAGAATTCTCCAGGCTGCGACGGGCAACCGAATTGAATGATGCGACCAGTATCGATTTTGATTACGTTCTCGAATCGGTCTTGGTCCGCGATGATTCGCTGCGAGGTCAGCGTTTGATGGATCCGCTGACAGTTGAAAGCGTCAACGATGTCATTGAGCGAGCCAAGGAGGTGGCTGATCGATTGGGCGTCAAGGATCAACAGTACACGGACATCTGGATCGACAAAATCGTGCTACGTGAGATCGATGCCGGCATCGCGGACGGAAGTCTCTAACGAGAGCATTTTGGGATTTCTTGTAGTCCGGGGCCTGTGCTGGCGCGTGAGATTGCCAAGTCAGGCTAGGGTAATGTCAGGCTAGGGTCGGGTCGAGCTAGGGTCAGATCAGGCGTACGGGAGGTCGAAAGCGGTTGCGTACCCTTTCGACAAAAAAGCGATTGGCCAGCGCGATTACCCCGCGCGATCCGAAACGCACCACTTGGCGTGCTGCCGCGTTTTGATGTTGCAAGCGTTGGTCGTCGATTCTCATTTTAGTAATCGACATCAACACGAATGACCGTTCAGAAATTTCACTCTCCCTCCGGGAGAGTCGGGCTATCGGGCCCCGAGAGGGGCGATAGCACTTGCCAAGTTGATAATGTTTGTCACGCGTATTGCCCTCTCCGGCCGCTACCGCGTCCGACTCTCCCGGAGGGAGAGTGAAGACAAAAAACGTCGGCGCGACATCAACGCTATCGCGTCGATTTGCCCGTCAAGTTACCTGCTTGACGTCGCCGCGAAAACGTTTTCGCGTGGCCAAATAGACAATCAACATTCCTACCACCGCGATCGA
>JABDKS010000316.1 GCA_013002105.1 Pirellulaceae bacterium
GATGTGCACCAAGCCGTCATCGGATTGAATGCTCGCCGGGTAACTGAACTCGGCTCTTTCCTCCATCTCCAAAACGCCGACTTTGCGCCACTGCAGGCCATCCTCCGAGATCGCAAGATTCAATAGACCTCGCCGCCCCCAACCGGTCCGTCCGCTGCCAAGATGGTTGTAGATCAACAGATGTCGTCCATCTTTCAGCGTCACCACATCAACGCCGGAATTCGGATTGGGCAGATTGGTCTCCTCCATTTTTGACCAGGTTTCACCTTGGTCGTCCGAATAGCTTGTCGATACAACGCTCTCTCTCGTTCGACAGAGCACCTGAATTCGACCGTCGGCGTGTTGTAAGAAAGATGGCTGAATCGCGCCAAATTCCTTTTTCGTGTTGATCGGTCCGATCCGCCGCCAATTTTCCACGGGCTGTCCATCGTCCAAGCGAATCTTTTCGAAGTGGACGGTCCAGCCGTCATATTCGGTGGAAGAACCGCACAACAATGTTTTGCCGTCGTCCAACAGAATCGGTTTGCAGCGGACCGGGCCGTCGATCTTTTCTGGCAGTCGCCGTCGATCGCGGAACGTTCGGCCACGATCATAGCTGACCATCATCTCGCCCCACCAAGTATCGGGACTCGGTCCGACTTTGAAAAACAACAGTGTTGGTGCGTCACCGGGCGGCTGGAAAAGAACCGGATTCCAGCAAGGATGCCGGTGACCCTCGTATTGAATTCCGTTGGCCCATTCGGTCGGGCGTGACCAGTCGTTGCCGTTGTGGTAGCTGACCCAAACCCCAACGTCCTTGTTCTTTTCTTCGGTTCCGCCGAACCAGGTGACGACCAAACCGCGGCTGGTTTCGCAAATCGACGACGCGTGACATTCAGGGAACGATGCTTTAGTGAAGACAAAGTCTTCGCTGACAAAACCAGGAAACTTCGGCTCTGGTTTGCTGCTTGCTGGTCGAGCTTGCAATTGGTCCGTCGTGTAGGTGATGCAGTCGTCGTGTTTGATGTGATAGATCCGGCCGTCTTCTGCGCCGACCAGCAGATCGGGCTTGTCGTCGCCGTCAAAATCGCAGACTGCCGGACTGGACGTATGGCCGGCCACGTTGCGTCGAGCCAGGTTGCCGATCTTTTTCAGCACCACTTTACCGTCGCGATCTTCGCAGTTGCGGTACCAGGTTGCGTTTTGTGAATTGACAAGTACGTCCAAACGGGAATCACCATCCCAATCGACGACCGCTAGTTTGACTCGACCCGATCCGCCGCAAGATTTCGAATTCAGACGCAGTGGCTGATTGTCCTCGTCAACGAATATCCGTTCCGGATCTTTGCCAATCGAATGCAACGCTAAGAAACCCTCCGAGTCCAAGGCAACGACATCCATCGTTCCGTCAAAATTGAAGTCAATTGCGAACGGAGTCGTGCGCCACTGGGTCTGGCTGGAGTCGATCGAATGCTCAACCAGGACTCCGTCTTCTTTTCGCAGCAATCCGATTCGTCCCAGAATCGAGTTGTAAACGATGTCCAAATCATCGTCGTCATCCCAATCGGGAACGGAGAATGTGGTATAGCCCCATTTCGCTTCACACGGCCCTTGAACCGATCCGCTGGGCCCCGCCATGATTCGAAACGGTCGACTCTCGCCGCCCGGGGCGCGGGCCGACAACAATTCAGGAGCAGACCACTTCGGTAACTTGTCATCGCCCAAACCCTGGTTTTGGAAAACGCCAATTTGTCCGGCGGTATTCCCGCACAAAATGTCTTGATCACCGTCACCATCCCAGTCACAGGCAAAAGGGGTCGCCAAGGCTCCGAACTTCAACGTGTCGGCCTGTTGTTGAAAATACTTGGGCGATTCGAATACAGGTGCACCGTCAGCAGTCGATCCTGTGTGCTCGACCAAGGCCACCCGCCCGTCTTCGTCGCCGACCACCAAGTCGATATCGCCGTCGGCGTCCCAATCAACTGCGGTCGGGGTGATCATCTGCAAATCCATCGTCAACGGCAGACCGTCACGACCATTCAGTTTCTGACCGGCAGCATAGTTCGGACTGGTTC
>JABDKS010000318.1 GCA_013002105.1 Pirellulaceae bacterium
GCGATCGCGCAGACGAATTGCAACAGATGAACGAGGAACTCGCACAAGTCAGTCGCGCAACAGTCAGTCGCGAAGATCGAATAATCGAATTGAAAAACGAAGTGAATGATTTGTTGAAACGGCTCGGTCAACAAACCAAGTACAAAGCCCATTTGACGTCGCAGTAATCCGAGCTTCACGGCAATCATCCGAGGCACACCGCGCCCATTGCATTTGAGCGCACCGAATGTTCTGCGCAGTGGTCAACACAGGAATCAGTGTTCAATACAGGGGTGCAGTGCTCAATACCGGGGTGCAGCGTTCAACACCGGGGTGATCAGAATCGCCTGATATGTCTGATGTCAAAGTGTGGTCGAGAATCGTCGTGCTCTGCGATACACTTTCGTAAGTCATGACGGCTGGCGCAAATTTTTATCAGGATTTGAGTTGATCGTTGGCCAGGACATATCGTGGGGCGGGTTTGCCAGTAGGGGCTCCGACATCCAAGAAAACTAAACAATGCGTTCCATCGATTGGATCGTTATCGGCAGGGGCTCGATATACAGGCTGAAACAAGCAACGATGCGATACCATCAACAGGTCGCTGACACGAAAACGACTCGATGAGCAACGAATTTGATGCTATCGCTGAGGCCGCATCCGAATTGACGGATGGATCCCGCCGTGTTGTTGAATCGATGGTGTTTCGATGTCTGATCGCGACGTCGTTGTTGACCGTAATCGCCGTGGTGGCGTTTCTGATTTCACGTGATGCTGCACTTGGTTTCCAATACGACGCTACGGTGATCGACCAAATGGGTCGCCAACGTGCGCGGCTCAATCGCCTCGGCCTATTGATCGAAAAATTGGCCGCTGAACCGTCGACATCCGAACGTCAAAGATTTCGGGATGAAATCGAACTCCTGTCTGTAGATCTGGTCGCTACGCATCGCGACGCTTTTGATTCGTCCATGCTGGACCACGACCGCGGTTTTCTGCAGCGTTTGCCTACCGAATTACAGTCCGATCAACAACAACTGCAAGCCGGCATGCTGGAACTGTTTGGATTGCTGCTACAACTTTCGTCACAACCGCTAGGCGAGATCGACAAAAGTAGCGAACCGACAACGCGGATTTTGGCCATCACGGCAGAGCAAGAACTGGTCATCGCGCACGACACGTTGATCAGAGCATTTACAGTCGACGTCAAGCAATCGTATACGCAGCTGTTGGCCGTTCAGTATGCGACGTTGGGGCTCGCCTTAGCAACGATTCTTGGCACGGCCTTATTCGTCTTCGCGCCCATGGTCCGTGATGTGCGTCGTGAGACGAGTCGATTAGTGGACGCGAATGAGTTGTATTTGGATCAGCAATTGGGCCTATCACGTGCGTTGAACGAGCTGAAAACCGAACGAGCCGATCGTCGCGGTCGTGTCCGGGCAATGGCCAGCATTCTGGAGGACTTGGAGAATGAAAAAGCATCGTTGAACCGAGAGGTTCAAACCCGCAAGCAAGTGCAGGAGGCTTTGGAAGTCTCGCAACTGGAGTTGCAACAAAAAAACGCGGAGATGCAGCAATTCGTCTACACCGTTTCGCATGATTTAAAGTCGCCGTTGGTAACTTGCGAAGGGTTTGTCGGTGTGATGCGCGAGGATGCCGCGGCGCAGCGTTGGGATGATGTCGTCGACTCCCTTGACCGCGTCCAACGGGCCACCGGTCGGATGAACGAATTGATCGAAGACCTGTTGGAGCTCAGTCGTATTGGCACGATACGCAACGAACCCGAATGGGTAGACGTCGCAACGCTGCTTGATGATCTACGCGAAGAATTTGGCAGTCGCATCGACAACGCCGGCGCGCAATTGGTGATCCAAGAAAACTTGCCAGGCGTCAATGTGGACCGGATTCGGTTGACGGAGGTATTTGAGAATCTGATCAGCAACGCGATCAAATACGGGTGCTCGGGTACCGATCCTGTGATCACCGTCGGGGCAGCGAGCGAGGATCACGAGACTCGTTATTTTGTCCGAGACAACGGTCCTGGTATCGCGCCGGAACACCACGAGAAAATCTTTCGTTTGTTTCAACGGTTGCAAAACAGCGGCAAAGGGACCGGAGTCGGTTTGGCCGCTGTGGCAAAAATTGTCGACGTCAATGGTGGGCGATATTGGGTGGAATCGGACGTCGGCCAGGGAGCCACCTTTTGGATTGCGTTTCCCGCTTCACTGGACAGCAGTCGTTTGAATGAGCCTTCTGAACACGAGACTTCGTAGCCTGACAGACAGCATCGGGGTCAACTCCCAAATGGCTAGCTGCAGTTGAAAAGGGCGGAATCGTAGTGCGGGGCCGCGTGTCCCGCTTCGATTGTTGCTAGCTGCTGTGTGGGTTTGTCCGAGGCCAGGACCCGCCCTGACGCGTGTTTGCCAGGGCAGTTCCTGATCTACAAGATGGAATTCAAGGGTTGGTTCGACTTGCTGGCTTGAACCAATCGGCCCGGTCGACGAAGTCCCGACGAATTACAAACGTCGACCGAATGAGCGACTTGCCACAATCGTCGTGGATCGTTAGTTTCTCTGCGGTGGACAAGTACTGCGTCCCATTGAATCATGGAGTAACTCGCACGTGCGTTCTTGCCAATGATTTGGTCGTCGTGGTCCGCAACTATCTTTTTCGTGCGTCATCCCCGTGCTCGAATTCGGTGTCCCTGTATGTCTTCGCAGTCGCTTTCCGGATTGAGCGTCTCGCCTCTACGAGTGCTGCTGGTCGAAGACGACGACGATCATGCCGAGTTAATCCTGCGGTGTTTTTCGCGAGCGAACTATCCCAGCATCGTCGATCGTGTTGACGATGGGTTCAAAGCGGTCGCCTACCTGCAAGGCGAAACACCCTATTGCGATCGTGTTTTGCCCGATCTGGTTTTGCTGGATATTAATTTGCCGATATTCAACGGCCATGAAGTTTTGGAGCGTGTTCGTTCGAACCCAGAACTGCAGTCGCTTTCCATCGTGATCCTGTCCACATCCCGCGAAGAATCGGACGTCCGGCGTGCCAGTGACGCAAACGTGACGGATTACCTGGTCAAGCCGCAGCAGTTCGACGGTTTTTGTTCTTTGATCGAGAAGCTGGTGCACGATTGGCGCGCATCAAATGTTCCCAACAGGTCACAGTTATCGGATACGAGCGATGACGGTGGTGGTGGAGCCTGAACGGATTCGTAGCGTCGGTGCATTGCATCGTAGAATCGATCGACTCTCCAATGGCTGATTCGCATTGGCCTGCACGCAGCGGGTGTCGTGTCGGTGGACCAGCCAACAGGTCCTGCACATGCTTGATCGGCGGAGCCGACGGTTGCATTTGTGGCACAGCAATTGCATATTCAGATGCGTTACTGACTTGGTCCGCGTTTTGGCAGCAGCGACCTGTTGGGGTCGCGATTCCCATCGAGAATCGATGCGCATGGCGGTGGATTCGCGGGCAAACTGAGAGTCTATTTACCAAGTGTCGGTTTCCTCAGCGACAATCGTAGCACCAAGCATAAGGTTTCTTTCGATGAGTACTTCGGTCAACGCAATCGATCCGGTCTGTGGCATGGTTGTTTCGACCGATACGCAGCGAACCGCTGAGTTCGATGGGACGGACTATTATTTTTGCAGCGACAGTTGCGTCACGAAATTCCGGGCGGATCCCGCTGGGGTGATTGCAGCACGTGCAGAAAAGGATGCTGCCAAACAGCAGGCAACGACGGTCACATCCGTCGGATTGCCCCATGCTGCGGGGCCCCATGCTACGGGGCCTCATGCTGCGGGGCCTCATGCTGCGGCGCAGGGCGACTGTTGTCATGCATCAAGCTCAGCAACATCTGATCGCAAACGCGATGCTCGACCGGACGCGGTTTACACCTGTCCCATGCATCCGGAAATTGAGCAGATCGGGCCAGGTGATTGCCCAATCTGTGGAATGGATCTGGAGCCCAAGTTTGTCGATCCGACGGCCAGTGGGGACGATGCGCAGTATCGGTATATGACCCGTCGTTTTTGGGTCGCCGTTGCACTCTCGCTGCCATTACTGGTCATCGCTATGGGCGCGATGGTGGGAGTGCCTGTTGGCAAGTGGTTGACGCCGCGTGCATCTGGGTGGCTCCAGTTCGTGTTGGCCACGCCGGTTGTCTTTTGGTGTGGTTGGCCTTTGCTGGTGCGGGGAGTCAAATCGTTTTGGTCATGGAACCTGAACATGTTCTCATTGATCGCAGTGGGGTCGCTGGCCGCTTATTTGTTCAGCGTGGTGGTCGTGCTGGTGCCGTCAGCAATCCCCGCGGCATTTTACGAGCACGGTGTGCCACCACTGTATTTTGAAGCCGCGGCCGTCATTATCACACTTGTCCTAATGGGACAGGTACTGGAACTGCGAGCGCGACACCAGACTGGTGGTGCGATTCGCGAATTAATGCAGCTCGCGCCCGAGACCGCACATCGAATCACAGCCGACGGTGAAGAAGAGATTGCACTGGATAGAGTCCAGGTAGGAGATCAGCTGCGGATTCGTCCGGGTGAGAAGGTGCCTGTTGACGGGAGCGTTCAGAGCGGTTCGTCCAGCATCGACGAATCGATGTTGACCGGCGAGCCTGTTCCGGTTGAGAAAAGAGCTGGCGACAAAGTGACCGGTGGAACGGTCAACCAGACCGGTGCCTTGGTGATCGAGGCAGTGGGCGTGGGTAACGACACGGTGCTCAGTCGGATCGTGCAGATGGTCGCCGACGCGCAACGAAGCCGGGCACCGATTCAAAAATTGGTCGACGTCGTTGCACGCTATTTTGTTCCAGCCGTCATCGTGTCTTCCGTAATGGCATTTATCGGCTGGTGGTTGTTTGGGCCGGAACCTCAATTGGCTCACGCATTTGTCGCTGCGGTCGCTGTGCTGATCATTGCCTGCCCTTGCGCGCTGGGGCTGGCAACACCGATGTCAGTGATGGTGGGCGTCGGACGCGGTGCCAAAGAGGGTGTTCTAATCAAAGACGCGGGAGTACTGGAGACGCTGGAGAAAGTCGACACGATCGTCGTTGACAAGACCGGCACGTTAACCGAGGGACGCCCAGAAGTAACCGCGGTGCATACGCTGGACGATTGGCAGGACGCGGACGTGATCCAACTGGCCGCAGCGGTCGAAAGCCAAAGCGAGCACCCGTTGGCTCAATCCATTGTTCGCT
>JABDKS010000321.1 GCA_013002105.1 Pirellulaceae bacterium
GACCAGTGAAGATTCCGGCGCGAATGCCCGGACCCGTGTTGTCGATCGTGACATTGGATATTTGAGTGTTCTGCTGGGCGTTGAGTGTGAAGAGTCCGTCGGGCGCACTTAGCGCGGGACGCTGGCCGGACGGCGAACCAACAGTTGGCAACGTGACGATGCCCAACTGGTCGGTATTAACGATCTGTTCTTGGTTCTCTCCCTGTCCAAGAAAACGTTGGTTCATCGCGAGCTCAAAGAACTGGTCGACAAAACTGGTTCCCGGTGCGATGTAAACGACATCGCGATTCGCCTTCTGGGCATCGTCGTTGGCGTCGGACAGCGAGCCGTGAGGATTTTCGAATGATCCGTCGCCGGGCACATTACTGTCGTTAACATGGCTGAAGGTCAGCGGCAGTCCGTTGTCTGTCAGAACCGTTGTGTTGTTATCCACAGTGATCGTGACCGTCCCGATATCCGACAGGCCAGCGCTATCGGCAATCGTGTACGTAAACGTGTCGGTTCCGACGAACTGGTCATTGACCGGATCATAAGTGAACGTACCGTCCGAATTTACATTGACCGTACCACCCTGGGCGCTGGTTGCATCGAAGGTGCTAAGTGCGAATGTGTCACCGAGAAACTCGACGTCATTGGCAAACAGTCCATTGGCGGGATCGGTGATCGTTACGCCACCACCACCGGCGACCAGGTTGAATCCCTCGAACCGAAGTTCGCCGGTTCCGACGTAGTCATCTGCAAACGCCAGCGGTGAGACGTTGATCGAACCAGGCACCAACGTCGTGTTTGGGTCGAGCGTTTGCGCGAACTGAACATCTGTCAAATCAGTATCGCCGGTGTTGTCGATCTGCACGGTGAAGCGGATCACATCGCCGGGATCCGCGTTGTCATCGCCGTCTACGTCGGTGACGAGTCGGTCATCTTGAGTGGCGGAGACTCCAGTCATCGCGACGCGCTGAAGCACATTGATGGTGAAGTCTTCGACTTCGCCATCAGGCGCTTCGCCGCTGGGTGTCAATCCGCTTTGTGTACTGATTCTGGCCCGAGCGAACGTTGTGCCGGGTCGCGTATCGATCGGTAGCGTGATGTTGTCCAACGATGTCGTGCCAGGTCCAGCGGTTACCGAACGGTCGGCAAGGATCTGTTCGTCGACCGTCCAGTCACCATCTTGATTGAGGTCGATCCAGAGGCTCAACAGTGCTCCATCGTTGCCGCCATCGTGTGCAAGGGTTAGCTGCGATAGTGGTTGGCCCGCTGTAACGGTGACTGTCGTGTTGCCGACAACGTCTTCGTCATCGCCGTCGGTATCGGCATCATCGCCGGTCGCGGTGCTATTGGGTTGGCCGTCGGTTTCAGCGTCACCGGGCCGTGACCCTAAGAATGGACCGCCGTTGATAATCGTATGCCGTGCACCGTCGCTTTCTAGCAACACCGGATACTGACGCGACACGCCGTCGACAACGATGCCTTCGGGCGCGTCGCCGAAGTCAAACTGAGTGGCAGCGACGAGGCGGTTGCCGAACATGAGAGTGCTACCGAGATTGACTTCGGCTACGGAATTGACCGCATCGCCACCGAGCGCACTAATTTCAAAAGCAGGTGAAAGTACACGAAGCGGGTTGCCAGTTCGATTGTACACTTCGATCTGGTCCTCGTCGCTGAATGCGTAGCTGACGAAGATGTCTCCGTCGACCACCGCAGCGCCGGTGGGAAATTGAGTTCCACGCGGCGGCAACGAGATACGATTCGTGATTAACGACGTTTGAGTGTCGATTTCCAATATCTCGCTTGGCAATGCATAGGAAACGAACAATGCATCGGGACCGCTCGCACCGGCCAGCGCAAATGTTTCTGTAGGAAGACCAGGATTGGCAGCGACCAAATCCAGTTGACCGATAACCGTATCGGTCGTCGGATCAAATTCGATAATTGAGCCGTTGCTATTATCCCAGTAGACGCTACCGCCCAGTGCTGCGAGTGACACACCGAATGGGCCGACGACATCAGCGTCACGGACCGCGCCTGAGTCAGGGTCCAGTTCGTAAAGCGTGTCGCTATTGCCGCTGAAGTACCAGAGGCTGTTCCCATCGAACGCCAAGCCGTCAAAGCCAATTTCGTCATCTGGTTCGGGTGATGCGAACCGGTTCAGTTCCTCGCCGGTCAACGGATCCAATTCAACGATGTCACCGATGAGGACGTCGGTGATCGAAACCAGTGGCGGCACGCTGGCGAACAGTCGTCCCGGTGGATTCGCTTGGCCGGGAATTGCAACCAACGACTGACCCGATTGGACGGTAATATCTACGGACGTTGGTGTCGTCGCGGACGTGCCGGGCGGGACGAGTTCCCCCAAATTGAAATCGCCGGGAAAGACATTCAAAAACTGGAATTGGCCGTTGGCGGCTGAGGTAGTAATCACCGTTTCGGTCGAGCCGTCACCATCAACATCACCTGTGAGCTGAAAGTCGACGCCCTCCATCGGTTGGTCGATTCGCGGGTCGTACATACCATCAGCGTCGATGTCTTCGAACTTAAAACCATGCACAGATCCAGGCAGTTGAATATTGATCGTGAAGTCCTCGACTTCGCCATCGGGCGCGGGACCGAGGGAGGAGAGTTCCTGCATGGAACTGACCCGCGCTCGTGCAAACGTTTTGCCGCCGGTGACGTCCGGTGGCAATGTAACGGGTACATTTAATTGGCCTGGCTGTCCTCCGCCTGGGACAAGCAAGTCAGCCACGACCCGATCGCCGGCGTCTTCCCAACTACCGTTGCGATTAAAGTCGATCCAAAAGCTAAAGTAGGAATCTTCGCTACCCGGCGTGACGAAGATTTGAAACTCGCTGCCATCGATCAAGTCTTCGTCGTCGACGCCATTGTTGTCATCGCCCATGGCATCCAGGTCTGGCTGACCGTCGGTTTCTCCGTCGGGAGCAGTGGCGCCCAAAAACGGCCCAACGCCAGTGATGCTGTGTCGCGCGCCGTCGGGCAAAAGAGTTGGATAATCGGCAGCAAGACCGGATAGTTCGGCGGTTGGCGCATCGCCGAAGTCGAGTTCCAACCTCGCACCTGCAACGACGACATTGCCGCTGAATTCGGAGGTGTTGACGCCATCGGACGCTGTCGCAGTCAACGCGATGCCGGATGAGACGGGGGCGGGTAAACCGGCAAGCGGAATGATGAAGCTAAACCGATTGGTCGTGTCGGTCCCTTGATCGAGTCCGTTGACGGGTGAAGGTCCATAGGTGCCCGTTGTTGTATCGGTGTCGGCCGCGGAACCTTCCTCCAGCGTGGTCAGAAATGTTCTGCCTTCGCCAAAGCCTGTCGGATCGGGATCGGCGATGAATAATTCGATCAGGGCATCGGGACGCGCGAATCCGGTCAATGTCAAGTCGCCACCGCTGATCGACGCTGTTTCGAGGATTGGGAAGTTGTACAGATCGTTGGCACCGATATCGACGTCGCCGTCGTCGTTGGGTGTCACACCGTCGTCTTCCAAATCGATTCCAAGTCCCGCATTCTGGAACGTTGAGTTCTGGCGGATGAATTTAAAGAACGACAGGTCTTGAGCGAACACGACCGCGACACCGTCGCCGCCGTTGTAGGCAATGGTGTTGCCGGCACCGGCGTCGGAGCCACCGATTTCATTTGCTCCCGAACCGATCGCCAAGATGCCGTGACTGCCGTTGCCCAGCACGGCGCCGGTGGCATTGGTGCCAATCAGGTTGCCTTGCACTTGGTTGCCTTGAGAAAAGCCATTTTCGATTCGAATGCCCTGGCCGCTGTTTCCTGAAATCGTATTCGCATCGTTTGCGCCGGTACCGCCAATCGTGTTTTCCCTGGCACTGATGATTACGACGCCGCTGCCGGCATTGGCCAGTGGCGTGTCTCCGGTGGCATCGAGTCCGATCAGATTGCCTCGGACGATATTGCGCGCGGCCGTTTCCTCTTCGATCACCACGCCATTTTGGTCGTTACCGGCGATGACATTGCCGGTAATCGTGTTGTCTGGCGAATCGAGGATTCGGATGCCATCGAGTGTGTTGCCCAAGTCGCCGGTCCCGTCAACTTGTGTGCCGACGAAATTTCCTTGGACCATCGATGTGCTACTACCGCGACTGAGGTTGATGCCTCGCGAGTCATTGCCCGAGACCAGGTTGCCTGCCCCGGTCGCCGTTCCGCCGATCGTCGTCGTTGACGCCCCAAAAACATGGATGCCAAAAAGGGTGTTACCCAAATCCGCCGTGCCAGCGGCGTCCGTGCCGACCAGATTGCCTTGCACGATGTTCCCAGTCGATGGCGAATTGAAAATCCCAACGCCGCGGTTATTTCCCGAGATCAGATTGCGCGCCGCGAGACTAGTTCCTCCGACCGTATTGTCTCGCGAATCTTCGATCGCCACTCCATCAGCCATGTTTCCCGCTGCTGAGAGTCCTGTCACATCGGTCCCAATGAAATTCCCTTCGACTGTGTGACCGCTTCCGCCGATGATAAAGATGCCGACGCTCGGGAAACGATTAATCGCGAGTCCACGAATCGTGCTGCCATCGCTGCCCCCATCGCTTCCGCCATCACCGCCGCGCAGCACCAAACCACTGCCAGCGCCCGCATTGGTACCGTCCAGTTGGATCGCAAGTTGGGTATTGAGTCCTTGGCCGACCGGATTCGTATTTGCCGCAGCACCGGATTGTGTATACCCATCGATGGTGACGGTGTCGGTGATGTCGGGCAATTGCGAAGTCGGCTGGATCGTATGCGGCCCTGTACCGGGAATATTAAATGCAATCTCGTCGCCGCCTAATGTATTGTTTGCTGCGATGATGGCTTCGCGAAGCGTAATCGCTCCATCTTCGCCAGGCGAATTGCTCAGCGCGGTGATCGATGACGTGTCGCCGTCGCTGATGTCGGAGGTTGAATCGACGGTGACGACTGCCAGTAAGCGGCGATCCTCCAGCGACTCAAGGAACATTCTGCGGCGCTGTGCGTGGCATTGTTTTCGAGTTGCTGCGCGTGGCCGACGTTTTCGCTTGCTCATTTTTCCAACAGCCTCAAATCATGAAGTAACATCTAGTCAATTGTGTTCTGGCGTAATTCAATTTGGTCACGATCGCCAGGCAGTTGCTCGTGCAGATCGGTGCCGTATCCAAGCACGTGCGCGACGGTCTGGCGCACTGCGCGAGAAAACCAAAGTGGCGTCTGAATAGGACCAGACAAGTCGGCAATGCGCGACACAAAGAATTGCCGTTTGCGCATTGGCACACAGAGCAAACGACATCTCGATCGTCGTTGCCCGTTGAGGTTTCGGTTAGCGTTCACACGAACCGAGTTGTGCAACATGGCACGTTCACCTCCGCCCTACACTGCATCAATGAAGTACGTCAAAGCCACCCGTTAATATAGTCGTGCTAACGCCGCGTTGTTTGTGGTTTAGCCGATGGTCGAACGTATAGTTCTTTGCTTTGCGTCCGTATTTTGTCGCGATAGGTGGTCAACTGAACACCCAATATCGCGTGACCCTAGGCCCAACAATAGGCAGCATCGCCTGCCAATGCACGTAACGTGGCGTCAAGTTGATTGACGTTGTGGCTGTGCATCGCCATTCGCGACGATCCAGAGGTGGCCCAGCTATCTGGATCAGTAACCGTGTTGGGGACCGTGACGGCGACGGTCTGGTAAATCCTCGGGCGAGTGGCCACTGTCTTATCGGGAGCGTCGCCATAATTGATCGATTGAGTCCCACTACAAATTTTGAGAATTGAACAAAACCACTACCGCCTTACGCATTGCTTCGGAATACGCTCCACGAACACGAGTGGACGTCGCATGATTTGATCAGCGTCGTGTTGTTCGGGTCATCTTGTTGTTCGGGTCATCTTGATTGACCAGTCTTGAAT
>JABDKS010000325.1 GCA_013002105.1 Pirellulaceae bacterium
CAGATCCTCTCCCGAATTCACCCGCGACCAGATCAGCGTCGCCAAGATTCCGCCCACGATCACAAAAGCTGCGACGTACCCAATCACCTCCACACCCACGCCGCCGGTCCCAACACTGCTGCGATCGTTCATCCGAGCAACCATCAACAGGGGACCAAACTGGTCCCCCGCGTTTTGACGCTCCATGTAGTCCGACGAATAGCTCCACAAACGAAAAAAGAAGCCTTCGACTTGAATCGGCTTGGAGATCAACGCGACAACCGCGTCGCCTCCTTCCTGCTCTTGGATCGCCTTGCTCAAGAATCCGGGCAGCTCTTTCATGACCAGTGACACCGGATACATCCCCTCAAACCGCACAGGCTCGCCAGTTTCCCCGTCTGGGCGAGCAATCTGAACCACGACATTTCCCAGGTCGCCGTTGGCATCGATCTGAAAATAGTGGTCGCTGCCAAGTTGTTTTTGCCGCTCGGGATCGGTCACAGCGATTCGCGTGACCCGTACGGTACGAAGCTGCATTCGCAGCCAATCGCCCGTGAACTTCTTCGGCTCGCGCAATAAATCCACCGGCACGATCCAAGTCGGTTCTAACTGCGCCGCAAGCGGCGTGTCGGCAATCTGCTGCGACACCGCCAGCATCTGATAGAACGCATCATTGTCTGCAGCCATTAACGGTTGGCGGTTACGATCGCCCACATCGGCCAGCTCACTGACATCGACACCGGCTTGACTCAGTAATCGCCACCCGTTGCTCGGTGGCTGGCTGGGAAACCATTTGACGTGACCACTGGCCATCGCGAGTGGAAACGACGACTCAGAATCGGCATTTTCTTCGATCACCACGCCGACCGCTTCGATCCGATCACCGACCGCGGCGCCGGTGGGTAACCGAGCGGCAATCAAATTCAACGTTTTGGTGTTGTACGTCGCTTCATGGGACGCCGCTTCATGGGACGTCGGCTCATCTGACGCTTCGGCGTCCTCGGTCGCAACCGAGATGACGATGTCTTGAAAAACGGGAAATTCCAAAAACTCGACCAAGTTGTCCGGGACTTTCAACGTCCGCAGCGATTTGATCGTGCCGGTCACCCGGATCGCATCTCCTAACTCCAACGGCGTAGTCTCCGCGGCGATTTTTGACTCGATCCCATCGTCGCTGACCCGTTTGAGCCGGTAGATGATTTTGGCAAGCTCACCGAACGACTCTGAGTCACCAGGCGGATAAGCTGCCTCGATCCTTGCAGCGTCAAACCCGCTCAAAAGTTCCAGTGCGGATTGAGCCTGCAGTTGGCTGCTGGTCGCGGCAATGGCTGCCAACAGGATGAGCGTCGTTGCACAACGAAAGAATTGGTTCATGGTTCTATACTTTTCCCGGAGGGATCATCTGATTCCCGATGCGATTCAGGTCGCCTGATCGCTGTCAGGACCATCGAATGCTTGGAGAAACTCTCCTGGCGACTTGCGGTGCGAATTGCGAAGCTGGCGAGCCCGTTTTGCGTAGATCGCGGTTCGCCACATCACGACGGCTGCGACGGACACCCCCACCAAAACAGCCAGACCCAACACAATCCAAAACCGACTGACTTGAGATTCACGGTCCGCACGAGTGGATCCACGCACTGTGGCAGACGCGGCGGACAGAGCACCGTCAGATGGATATCCGACGATCCGACCGATGATGACTGGTGCAGCGTCGGCTCCGTACGCGGAACCGTAGGCAAGTCGTTTAAAAAATTTACCGACGACACGTATCTCCGGTCCCTTTTTGGCATCAGCGCTTATGCCGACCGCGCGGACCGATTGGGGCGCGTCGGGGACGATCAGCACAAACGGCCTGTCGCCACCGCTGCTCGGCCGGATCCACAGCTCCCAATACGACTGAACACCAAACGGATTCGCTGCGGCTTCCTTCTTTTCCGATCGCGCAACGCGCCCTTGCACTCGCACACGTCGTCCGAGGTAAATCTCGGGCTGCTGCATCAGCGGCACGACGGCGACCGCGATCGCTCCGTGGGCGTCCACGCGGTCGGCTTGGTCAAGCTGACGATAAAACGCATCAAAATCCTCCGATCGCCATAGGGCCCCGTCGACGACTCGCTCGGTCGCGGCTTGATCTAGCGACGCCAGCCAAGCGTTTAACCGGACATGATCGCCGTCGCCGAGCGTTTCATCCTGCGTTTCGTTATCCGCATCATCTCGCGTCGGATCGCCCGCGACCACATTAAGTTGCACGCCAACGCGATCGACCGTTGCGAATTGTGATCCAAAACGCCGCAACGTTGCGGTCCAAGCGATGCGTTGCTCGTCGTCCAAGCCATCGACTTGTTGCACGACATCGGCCGTCGCAGTGATCACGGATTCGATGACACGAAAACTCTCGTTGGACTGCCAACGATCCAGGACGACGGTCCATTGTCGCTGTTCATTCTGGCTCAGTGCTCCCGTGATGATGCGAGCCGAATCGAGCACGGAGGCGGGAATCCGATCCAGAGCGATTTCACGCGGATTGCCAATCGTCGGATTGCCAATCGTCGGCGAGTTGGACTTTGCATTTTGTCCCGCGTCGCCGATCAATGCGCCGCCAGGTGCCGCCACGGCGTCGACCGGCGAGGACTCTGCCGCGACGTCGGCGTCCTCTCCAAAGAATGTTTGATAGACCTCCGGTTGCGAAGCCTGCTGCATGACCACAATGACCAGTACCAGGGCGACGCCCAGCCGAATCAGCCGACGGTAGGATTGTGCGGGTTGCGGGCGGCGTCGGCGTCGGCCGTAAAGCGTTTCATCGTTTAGTTGAGAGGGAATTCGCATCAGAAACGCCTAGTTATTTGCGGTCACGCTTGATGGACCGATAGTGCCACTTTACCCTAGAGATGGTGACGCATTGGCTGGCAAACACGTGCAGCGACGCAAACTCGAGACTTGAGCTCGGCCGCGAGATTCGTAGCACGGGCTCTCAAAAGCCCACTTTGTTTTGTCCGTTGGATTCATCACCCAGGTAAGATACTGCTTGTCCCCACTCTTACAGCCTCAAAATCGCAATGGCCATGTCGTCCTTGAAGCGACCCCACCGCTCGTTCATTCTACCGATTTGTGCTGCGTTGGGCGTGAGTTTTTTGTCAACTGCAATGTTCGGTGGGATCGCCAACGCCGAAGGTGAACCAGCGGCTGACTTTTTAAAGCGATTGCGAGTTGCCGGCTATTATGACACCGCCATCGCCTACCTTGATCGCATTGAACAGTACCCCGGCGTCGACCCAGAATTGATCCAAGCGGTGCCGCTGGAAAAAGCTCAAACATTCATCGACGCCGCGGTCGCGTCGCGCAATGCAAAAGATCGTGATGCGTTTTTCGGAAACGCAGAACAGGCACTGAGCGATTTTCTGAAAAACCCCGCGCACCCGCGTGCGTCCGAAGCCCGCATGCAACTGGGCAAACTGCAGTTGTTTCGCGGTTCGCAAATGCTGATGGGTGAGGACGTTGACGATGCTAAAAAGAAAGCCGCCCGAGATTCGTTCGTCGCATCGTCAAAGACGTTTGATTCGATCATCGATGACCTCCGCAAAAAGCTAAGCGAAATGCAGGGCCAAAAGGTCGATCCCAAAAAAGAGCCACAAAAGGCTGCCCTGCGCGATCAGTATCGGTTCGAGTTCTTGGAGGCGCAGGTCAGTGCCGGTGAAACTCGCATCCTGGCCGCCAAAACTTTTGACGACCCCGCCAAAGATGCCAAAGCAATGCTGGATGAAGCGATCAAGCGTTTCACCGAGATGAGCGATAAGTACACCGACTACGCGCAGGGCGCCATCGCAACGCTTTATTTGGCACAGTCGTACGAACTTTTGGGCGACATTGAAAAAGCCAAGCTGAATTACAAAGAGATGGTCGACGCGATCGACGCAGACCCGCTGCGCGATGCCAAATTTCAGGCCGCCGCCGGCTTGATCAATCTGAACATGCAGGAAACGCCGCCCAAATTTGATGAGTCCATCGAAATGGAAAAAGGTTTGGTCAAAGGTATTCGACCCAACGAAAGAACCGCTTCGAGTGTTCAAGATTTGCGATTACAGCTTGCCAAAGCCTACCTGGCCAAATCTAACGACAAAGAAAATAGCAAAGGGACCGAACAGAAACGAGCAAAGTCCGAAGGTCGACAACTGCTCAATGACGCCAGCAAGATTCCTGGCCCCCACTTGGAAGAAACCAAGGAGTTACTGGCCGGTTTGGGCATCAACCGCGAAGAAGCCGATCTGCCAACAGCCGAGCCACCCAAGAGCCTGCAGGACGCGTTGGATACGGCCCGCACCGTCCTGCAAACCGGTCAAGACCTGGAACAAGCACTCGCCGCATTGGCGGGTCAGCCCGAGAATGCGGAACGGAAGAAACAAAAAGAAGAATTGCAGAAGCAGATTCGCGACATGCAATCGATCGGCGTGCAGGTACTGCGCGGTGGCCTGGGAATGATCAACGGCAATACCAACGTCGATCTGATCAACCAAGCACGGCAGTTTTTGGCTTTCATGCTGTACAGCCAAAAAGAACATCGCGATGCGGCGGTCGTTGGTACGTTTTTGGCCCGTAATTCGCCAGGCACAGACACCGGTCTCAAAGGCGGACTGATGGCATTGTCATCGCTGCAACACCTGTTGGCCGAAGTCCCAGCGGATGAAAACGACGGCCTGCTGGCGCAACTGGAACAACTGGGCGATTACCTGGTCAAGACTTGGCCGGATAATCCCGATGCTGCCAAAGCCCAAGGCGTTCGAATTCAGTTGCTGCTGCAAAAGGACGATTATGATGCAGCCAAGACACTGATCACGAACATGAAATCAGGTGCCGAAAGGGCGACCTTCCAGCGATTGCTCGGCCAAATGCTCTACGTTCGCGCGATCAATCTGCAAATCGAAAAGAAGGATGCCGAGGCGAAGTCGGTCATGGACGATGCCGCCAAGACACTGCAAGAAGGCCTCGATGGGATCACCGGCAATCTGGTCGCCGGCGAAGCGATGCAGGCAGCCGTCGTGCTCGCACGGATCTATCACGAACAAGACAAAAGCGATCAAGCTCTTAAAATACTGGACCATCCAAAGTACGGTCCCGTTGAATTGATCAAAACGCAGGGACCCGCCGGCGCAAATTTCAGCGGCGACCTCTACAGCACAGAATTGAAAGTCTTGGTTGACCGCATGATTTCGGTCGAGGACCCCGAACCGTTGCTGAAGCGGGCCGCCGGCACGATGGAAAATTTGCGAAAGGCCTACCCCGGACAAGACGGGCAGGCGAAACTGACGCGGATTTACATGAGGATGGCACAAGATGTCCGCAAGCAATTAGACAATTCGCCGCCGGCAAAAAAAACAAAACTGATCAACGTATTCAAGGTCTTTTTGAAACGGATCGCCGACACGACTCAGGACCCTGCAACACTGAAATGGGTGGGCCAAACGTTCATGACGATGGGCAAATCGCTGATGTTGCCGACCGATATCAAAGCAACCGGGCAGTCTGCGGAACTGATCAATTCAGCGGCCAACATCTTCGAAGAATTAAAGGCTGACGATTTGAGTATCGCCTATCAATTCGCCCATGCAAAACGGTTGACCGGTCAATACAAGGCAGCGTTGGCTGAACTCGAAGCAATCCTCAAACAGAATCAGATGATGCTGGACGCTCAGATGGAAGCCGCGCAGGCTTATGAAAACTGGGCAGCCGAGCAGGCTAGCGCAAAACTGTCGGCGCGGGTTTACGACGCGGCCCTATCGGGCGGACGACCGCTCAACGGCAAAAACGTCATTTGGGGCTGGGGACAGATCAGCAAACTGACCAACGGCAAAGAAAAGTACCGCGAGAAATTTTTCGAAGCACGCTACCACGTCGCTTTGTCGCGGTTTTTGAAAGGCAAGAAACTGAACGAAAAACGGGTGATGGAACAGGCGGTCAAAGACATCACGCAGATCGAAGCACTCTATCCCGATATGGGTGGTGCCGATCAGCATGCCAGATTCGATGCACTGTTAAAAGAAATCCAAAAAGCAGTCGGCAAGCAACCCACCGGACTGAAGCCATTCAAAGCCCGCCCTGCTCCTGCTCCGCCAGCACCTGCGCAGCCAGCACCAGTGCAGGCAGCACCTGCGTAGCCAGCACCTGTTTAGCCGACAACTGATTTACCAAGCAACCGTCACACCAACCACCAACCTCATAGGCAGCCGTCACGACGACTGTTTCCACACCTTCAACGCGGCAACGACGCCCCAACCTCGCCGACCGTCGAACTCCATGGCACCTGGTAGCCCGTTACCCGGTGTCGGCCCGAACATGAATTCCCCTATCCGCTGCAACAAAGATTCCATGATTCAATTCCGCCTCTTTTGTGCCCATCGTCGCGCCGCCGCTTCTGTTTTGCTCGCCGCAGCATGCTGGTTGCTGCCTGCACCGATCGCGACCGCTCAAAACGATCAAGTATTCACCACCGGAGCGACCAAATCGCAACGGGGAACCCTTGGCACGGTGACCAAAGACGGCATTCAGATCAAGTTGGGTGACAACACCAAAACGATTGCGGCCGGCGAGATCGACAAAATTTTGTACACGGGCGATCCCAGCGAATTGACCAAGGGCCGCGAATTCGCGGTCGACGGGCAGTACGAACAAGCCTTGGAAGAACTCGAGAAGATCGACGTCGCGACTGTAAAGCGGGACGTCGCCAAAGCGGACGTTGATTACTACATCATGATGTGCAAAGCCAAGCAGGCATTGGCCGGACAGGGCGATAAGACCGAAGCGGTCAAACTAGCGATGGGCTTCACTCGCAATCACCCCAACTCATGGCATTTTTATAGTGTTGCCAAGCTCTTGGGTGACCTGGCCCTGGCAATGAACAACCCCGACCAGGCTCTGCGTTTTTACGCATCGCTACGTGCCGCCCCGACGACGGAAACAAAAATCGAATCGGTTTATTTGTCCGCGATCACTCAGTTGGCCAAAGGCGATGCGGCGACCGCACTGGGTGAATTCGAAAAGATCATCGGTCTCAAAGCAGCGACCCCGGGAGCGTTGCGACTGCAAACACTCGCCAAAGCAGGCAAAGCCGTCGCGCTGGCGCGCAGCGAGAAAGCCGCTGAAGGATTGAAATTGGTCAATACCTTGATCGCAGACTTGAATCCGACCGACGTGGAAATGGCGGCCAGAATCTATAACGCTCAGGGTGCAAGCTATGAAGCATCAGGAGATGTCGAGGGCGCCATCATGGCCTATTTACATACGCACCTGATGTTTTCGACACAGCCCGATGCACACGCCGAAGCCCTCTCCAAACTGGTAACCCTGTGGCCAAAAGTCGGCAAACCGGAGCGGGCCGCCGAAGCTCGCCAGGAACTACAAAACCGATACCCAGGTTTTGAGGCGCAGTGATATTTCGAGGTGCAGTGATATTTCGAGGTGCAGTGAAATGAGGTGCAGTGAAATAGCGTCGGTTGTTACCCACTGTGTCAATTACCGACGGGACTAAAAAGAAGTTTGCCTTCGTTGGGTGGTCCATTGAGCGCACCAAGTAGCAACCCGTACGCCGTCACAACCGAGCACCCCTCTCGGCAAAATGACCGCCCAATCTTGCGGGCGATGACACTTGGCACGCGAATCTGCTTGTTTTTGATTTACTTGTCCGTACCACTTCAGATTTGCGGTGCGTTGGCAGCGGCGATCAAGATCGAAACGATCGTCGTTTCCGGACCCATCATGTTGGTGTACGGAATCGTTTTGCTGATCCTAACGTGGCAATCGGTTGTTCCAAGATTTCGGTGGTTCGCACTGACGTGTCTCTTCTATCCCGTCATCGTCTTCTTGATCATTTTCACGCAAGGATGGAGCCCAGACGAAGCCTGGCTGCCTATTTCGACGCTGACAGGCGTTCTGGTCTTGGTCTTCACAAGTGTTCTATCGGCGCAGCTGGTTTATCACCGCAGGGAGTTCTCGCAGTATGGCATGGATGATCCGGTCGATCCCCGAGAGTTTCCGACGGCTGAGGGAAACCCATTCGCAACGGGTGCACCAAATTCCTCGAACAAGGACGTTTCGGCACCGTCTCGATCCGAGAATTCGGCGGCCGGCCCGAACGAACCGCCCGGCAGCGTCGAGATTTGGTGAGGACTGCCGGGCGAGAAACTGCGACGCCACAATCCGATCGCCGCCATCCTTTGTGAATTCCGCCCGGTCGCGGTGCCCATACAGTGCCCGGTCGCAGTGCCCGCACAGAACCCGCATAGAGCCCGCAGACGCCCTGGTTTGGTCGCTGTTGGCCGCCCTCAATCGGGGTTGGCGGGACTTGGTCGAGCCGAATTCAGGCCACGGATCCAACGATTGGCTCTGCAATCCGAGAATGCTTTTGACGGAAACTATCTGCATGTAGAACGTGCCTGTGTACGTTTGTTAGACTATTCTGTTCTGAACAAGTAGCCAGTCGCTTGCAGGGCTGCAATCGCCCTTGATACGACGCCCACAGATATCTCTCAAACCCTATCCACCCTCTTCTCTCGGAGTGCTTCGTTGATGACCGACGCCAGTGGTTCGCCCCCCCGCAAAGATTCCCATCCGATTCACGACTCCCGACGCTCGCTGATGGATTGCGGCACGGCGCTCAGCAGAGGAACAACTCTTTCGCTTCGCGCGGCGATCTGCCTGATCGCGTTGTTTACATCCTTGGGACTGGCCACCTTCTCGATCGCTCAGGATGATGCTGCGGATGAATTTGGTGACGCACCGGCTGCTGCAGCACCGGTCGCCGATGCGCCGGCAACCCCTGACGCGGGTGGCGGTGGGGCACCGGTCGAAGAGCAAAGCTTGCTGGTCTGGATTATCGACTCGCTCGGTTGGATGTACCTACTGATTTTCTTAGCGTTGTCCGTCACCCTGGTTTCACTTTTTGTGATGAACATGTTGGCAGCCCGACGCGAAACACTTTGCCCGCAAGAGTTGGTCGAAAGCTTTGAAGAAAAACTGAACGAGAAAGAGTTCCAGGAAGCGTACGACATGGCGCGAACTGACGAGTCGGTTCTCGGCCAGGTCTTGTCGGCGGGTCTGGCAAAACTCTCGCGCGGGTACAACAAAGCGCTCGAAGGGATGCAGGAAGTCGGCGAGGAGGAAAGCATGAAACTGGAACACCGCTTGAGCTACATGGCCTTGATCGGCAACCTCAGCCCCATGATCGGTTTGTTCGGTACGGTTCAAGGGATGATCGCGTCGTTCCGCGTGATTGCAACCAGCCCGTCGGCACCCAAACCTGCTGACTTGGCAAAGGGTATTTCGACCGCTTTGTTCACCACGCTGGTCGGACTCGCCGTCGCCATTCCCGCGATCGCCGCCTATAACATTTTGCGGAACCGGGTTGCCAGATTGCTGTTGGAAGTCGGCGTGACAAGCGAAAACTTGATGAGCCGATTCGAGGACTTCTCGCCACAAGAAGAAGGTGAGTAAATGAGAGTCAAATCGAAAAAGCCTGATTTGGCCGAGGGTGACTTAACGCCCATGATCGATATGACGTTTCAGTTGATCGCATTTTTTATGGTGCTGATCAACTTTGCCCAAACCGAGTCCAACGACAAGGTTGTGCTGCCGTCTAGCCAGTTGGTCAAACCACCCGAGGCGCCGCTGGAGTTCGCAATCATCTTGCATGTTGCCCGTGACGGTGAAGTCATTTTGGGTGGCGACAGCTACACAGCCGACACGCTTTCGACCGGACTTAAGCGCGAGCTGGCGGTGATGAAAGCCGAAAACAAAGGTCCCAAGGACGCCAATTTGATCATTCGCGCCCATCAAGACACCGCCGCCGGCGATGTTCAAGAAGTCATTCGGGTTGCCCAAGAAGAACAACTGGTGAACTTTGCACTCAGGGCCAAGGAGGATCGATCATGAAAATCCGCAACAAGGCCGAACAGGAGAAGCAAGAGCTGAACATGACCAGCATGATTGACATTGTCTTTCTGTTGCTGGTGTTCTTTGTGATGACGTTCAAAATCGTCGAAATGGAAGGCGACTTCAGCATCCGCATGCCACTGGCTGGCCAATCGAGTGCCGTATCGGATCCCACTGATCTGCCACTCAAATTGCGAATGCGGTCGACACCCGAAGGCCAACTGGCATCGATGTCTCTGAATGAAATCGACTTAGGTGTCGACTTCGTCGCCCTACGTAGCCAGATTTTGCAATTAGTTGGCACCAGCGCTCCGGCCGAAGGCGATGAAGGACCCGAAATCGAAATCGACACCGATTACAACCTTCGTTACGCCTACATCATCCAAGCAATCACAGCAGTCAGTGGTTACAAGAACGGCGATGAAGTCATAAAGTTAATCGAGAAGGTGAAGTTCGCCAAACCGAGACGTTGACCCTTGTTGGAAATGCGGCCCGGTTTTGCCCGCCGCGTCCTCCAAAACTCCGTCAATCTACTCTGCCATGATCTTGTTGTTGGACAACTACGACTCTTTCGTCCACAACTTGGCGCGGTACCTGCGGCGTTTGGGATGCGAAACCGTCGTGGTCCGCAGCGACGAAATCGACGTCGACGGCTGCCGAGAATTGAAACCCGATGCGATCGTGATCTCGCCGGGACCAAAACGTCCGCGGCAAGCGGGCTGCTCGATTGACGTGATCCAACAGTTCGATCATTCGACTCCCATTCTGGGCGTCTGTTTGGGGCATCAAGCGATCGGCGTCGCATTCGGGGGTACGGTGGTTCCTTGCGGCCCGATGCACGGCATGTCCCATCCGATCACCCATGATCAGGACGGGCTATTCACGGACTGTCCCTCGCCAATGTCGGTTGCCCGCTACCACTCTTTGGCGATCGATCGCGACAAACTGCCCGATGAATTGATCATCACTGCGACCAATAGCGACGGTCTGATCATGGGGGTACGCCATCGATCACGGCCCGTGTATGGATTACAGTTCCATCCCGAATCGGTATTGACCGATCATGGCCTGAATATGCTGCGTAATTTTGTGGCGATCCGTTCGTGTGTCCCGCAGGAATCCGCGTCGTGATCTTGGAATCGATCGTTACGACGGTCGACCAAAATGGCCAAGTCAATATTGCGCCGATGGGACCACTGGTTGCCGGCGATCTTGCCAACCCCGAGTTCACGTTACGTCCTTTTTCGTCGTCGCGAACTTACACCAACCTGCTGGCAAGCCGACGGGCCGTGATTCATGTCACCGATGACTGCGATCTATTCGCCAAGGCAGCTGTCGACGCACTCGATCGGGCAACCACTGCGGACCTGGTTCGACCAATTGATGATGGCCTGTGGTGGGTTTTGAAGGATTGCCACCGGTGGTTTGCCGTCGAAATTGATTCGGTCGCCGGCCAGGAACCGCGCATGGAAATGCAATGCCGCATCGCCAAGAGCGAAGTCGTCCGTCCGTTTTTTGGATTCAACCGTGCAAAACATGCAGTGATCGAAGCTGCCATCTTGGCGACTCGCACGCACATCCTGGCCGAAGATCAAATCAATGAACAAATCCAACGGCTGATCCCATTGATCGAAAAAACCGCGGGCGATGTCGAGCGGTCTGCGTTTGATTTTCTGTGTGCGACGATCCGACAACGACTCGCTCCATCATGACCTGCCCGCCCACGGAAGCCCCAAAGAATCCACATCACGTACGAGTCGTCACCGGCGCAAGACTGCACTTTGGACTATTCGATACGATTGCTCCGTTCGGCGGCGTCGGCATGATGATCAATCAACCGCCGACCGAAGTGATTGTCCGTCAAGCCAACCAATTCGGCTGCCGTGGCGAAGGTGCTGATCGTGTGGCACCAATCGCCGGCCGTGTGCAACACCACCTGCGTCTACCTGACTTACCAGCATGCGAAGTGGAGATTGTGCGACGGCCCAATGCGCACACCGGACTGGGAACAGGTACCCAGCTGGCAATGGCCGTCGCGGAAGCCCTACTCCGTTTTTGCGACGGCCCAACCCGCGATCCCTCGTTGATTCAACGAATGGCCGATCGCGGGAAACGATCTGCCGTCGGCGTACATGGATATCTACACGGCGGATTGATATTCGAAGCCGCCGATGAAACAACCCAATTACTCAATCCGATTCAGCAACGAGTCAGTATTCCCGATCAATGGCGTGTAGCTGTCTTCTGTCCAACCACCGTCGACTTGCCCGTCAGTGGGTCGGTCGAACAGCGGCAATTCGCGCAGTTGAGCGGTGCGGACCGCGAAACACGTCATCAACTGGAAAAAATTGTCGACGACCAGATCGTTCCCGCTGCGCAAGGCAGCGACTTTTTGAAATTTGCCGCATCCGTTCATCAGTACAACTATCACAGCGGAATGCTATTTGCGGACGTTCAAAATGGGCCTTACAACGGCCCAACCGTCACCCGCTTGGTTCAAATGCTGCAGCAGCGCGACGCAGTCGGTGTAGGCCAGAGCAGTTGGGGACCAAGTGTCTTCGCATGGTTCGAATCCCAGCCCGATGCCGAACACTTCGTAACAACTTGGCCGACGGAATTTGCCAGCGTCTTGATCGCCCAACCCCTCAATCAAGGTGCAAGCTGCGTCGATTGATCCGTTGAATCCAGC
>JABDKS010000327.1 GCA_013002105.1 Pirellulaceae bacterium
ACTCAAGCGAGAATCGATCACGGAATGACGCAACATCAATACTCGCAGCAATAGCATGTTCTTGCGGCAAGACGACTCAAACTGAAGGAAATCAAAGACCCTTCAAGCCCTGGGTCCTGGCCTAAAAAAAGTCTTAAGCGGTTGTGAAACCTTTCGACAGCGATGCGATTGGTCCTTGAGACTTATCGCGTTACCGCGTTAGATTTTCCCCATTCGTTCAACGGTTAATCCGCCTGCTTGACGTCGCCGCGAAAACGTTTTCGCGTGGCCAAATAGACAATCAACATTCCTACCACCGCGATCGATGCGGACGAAATCAACAGCCATGGCGGCAAATGCGTTTGGTCCTCGAATCCTTCGCCCAGAAACTCTAACTCCTTGTGATAGTGGGCGACCAATTCCAGGAGTGCATTGTGGACGAAGTGCATCAACATGCCTGGCAAAACGCTGCCGGTACGGTGTGCGATCCAACCGAGAATCAGTCCAAGCAAGGTGGTCGGGATGAATCGTTCGACCAGGAGTGCGTTTCCGGTCAGGACGTGAAAGAGTCCAAAGATTACCGATGTGATCACGATCACGCGGGCCGGCGAGAGGACCTTCGATAGCGATGAGAAAAGGAACCCTCGGAAACAGAGTTCTTCGATTACCGCCGGCGTCAACGCGAGCGTTGCGATCAACAGCAGCGGCGGTGCTTGAGTAAACGCTTCGAGCGTTTGCAGCGTTTTGCGAATGCGTTCTTCGTCCAATCCGCCAATTCCCATTTGTTCGGCTAACAGAAATGCTTCGTGGGCGATGGACCAGGCACCGCAGCCGATCAAAAAGGCACCGATCACCGCCAGAAACCCGGGGGCATTGAGCCGATAGGTCGAACGATAGCGTGAGCGGCCGAGATAGGTGGCGGCCAGCGGGACAACACCAAACGTCGCGATCAGCGCCACCGCATTAAGGCAGAGTTGATTGGAGATAGTGAGTGATTCGCGAAACGATTCAACCAGCCGCAGCAGCGAATTGGAGACAACAAAGTAGATCGGAACTAACAAGGCCAGCATCAATGCGGCTGACTGCGGACCGGGCACATCGGTGGCGAGTTGGGGGCGACGAAACAGCGAGCCGATCGATTGCTCGCTTGTGCGAGTCACTGCGTCACTGCCAAAAAGTTTGGCGGCAACTGCCAGGGCTGCCGCTGCGTAAGCGATCGTACTGACGATGGCGGCCAGTGCGGCGGGTGGATCCACGTTGCCGGCCAGCAAATCCCGGGCGAGGATCACGATGTTGACCAAGGGGGCGATCGCCATCGCACCAGATAACTTGATGCCCGGCATCAGCGACAACATCCCCGGCGTCAGCGAAAGCAGCATGACGGGGATCAGGTAGGCCTGAGCCTCTTTGAATGACTTGGCAAAGCTCGTTAGCGACAGCAAGACCGCCGAGAAGAAACCGCTGAACAGCACGAGCAGTCCCAGGATGTGCAGGATCGCCAGCCAAGGAATTCCTTCTGTGCCACCGGTCAAGATCGGCAAGAGTCGGCTTGCCCAAAGGGTCGTAAACATTGCCAGCAGATTTGCCAGCGCCGTCAACAACGCCACGGTGACAACGGCGATGTACTTCGCGAACAGCACGCTGAATCTGGGAACCGGCGAGGCCATTAAAGATTCCATCGTTCCCCGTTCGCGCTCGCCGGCAGTCAAGTCGATCGCGGGATACACGGCTCCGGTGATGGTCATCAGCACCAGGACCAACGGAACGATCGTCGCCAGCAAGGAGGCCTGTTGCGGTTCGCCGACATCCCGAACATTGACACGTGCCGGTGGCAGGTAGGTGGGATCCCCGGTTGCCGCCGTGATTTCGGCCGATCGCATTCGCAGCCATTGCATCCGCTCGATCAAGATACGCTGGCAACTTTGGCTGGCACCGTCGCCGGCGTAGGCGATAAAGGTGACGACGGGAGGCTGATCGTTGTCGATCACTGCCCCGATGTCGATTCCGTTGTCATCGAGCGCCTCTTCGACCGTCGTCGGGGCCGTGACCAGAATCTCGAATTGAGCGACACTGCCGTCACCAGCCTCCAGGATCGGATCGGGAGGGGCGCTCAGCGGATCATCGAGCCATTTTTGCAGTTGCATCCCCTCTGATTCGGACATCACGCCGATCTTGTATGTCACCACCGCATCGGCATCGCCAGCGGCGGATGTCAGTAGGAACCGGTTCAGCGACATGCTCAGCAGCGGGTAGACCAGCAGCGGCATCAGCAGCAAAGTCACGATCGTCCGCCGATCGCGGATGGTTTCTTTCAACTCTTTTTGACAGAGCCGAAGCAGGCGACTTTGTAGAAACGGTGAGGTCACTCAGGCGGTTCCCTGGACACGATGGAATCGTTTGGCAGCAAGTCAATCACGCAATAGTTCAACAAAAATATCGACTAAGTGTTGGCAGCCGGTCGTCGATCGTAGTTCATCCATGGTGCCAATGTGTTCAAGTTTTCCGCTGTGCAGCAAACCAAATCGATCGCACAGTCGCTCGGCTTCGTCCAGGCGGTGTGTGCAAACAACGACGGCTTTGCCAACGCCGCGCAAGTGGGAGATGTAGTCAAAAATCGTTTGCACGCCGACGACGTCCAGGCCGCGAGTTGGTTCATCCAACAGCATCACGGGCGGGTCATGAATCAGTCCGCGGACAAGCGTCACACGTTGTCGCTGTCCGGTGCTCAATGACCCGGCCCGCCGATCCAAAAGCGGCTGAATCTCCATCAAATCGGCCAACAACTCGACTCTCTCGGCGGCAACTTCGGGATCGACTGCATACAAATCCGCAAAATACATCAGCATCTCGCGAACACTCAGCCAGGGGTAAACACCGTCACTGGCCGAGACAAAACCGAGTTTGGATTTCACCGCGATGGGATCGTCGGCGGTTCGTATCCCGTCGACCTCGGCATAGCCCTCGTCGGGATCCAGCAGTCCCAAGATCATTCGCATCGTTGTCGTCTTGCCTGCACCGTTGGGACCGAGCAAACCAAAAACTTCGCCCGGTTCGATACGAAACGAAAGATCGTCGACGGCCCGCAGGAAGCCGTCATCGAGCGTGAAGATCTTGGTAAGGGAGTCAACGATAAGCATGTGTCGACAATCATACCTTGGGGCGCGAAGTGAAAGGGGGGCCGAGTGGAATCGGGGATTGCGCTGAGAGGAAGCTCGATGCTGGAGGTAACGATGCGGTGGCGCTCAAAAGCCGTGACAAACGCTGCGGCTGGGCATCTTGTTGCACTCAAACGCTTGGTTCAGGCGGCGTGTCGTTCAGGCAGCGTGTTGTACAGGTAGCGCGTTGTTGAGAGCAATTTTAGTTTTCTCGTAGGCCAGGACCTGTCCTGGCGCAGCTGTGCCAAGACACGTCCTGGTCTACGATTGATCCCACGTATTAAGTAAAAATTCTTCAGGCAGCGCGTTGTTCAGGTAGTGGTGTCATCCATCGACTTTTCGCAAGCGTTCCAGCGGGACGTAGAACCGTAGATAGTGTTTTCCGTCGCTAAAACGCTCACCCGATGCGTTGGGCACCAGAACGGTCGCCCGACGTGTGATTCGGTTGACCCTGCCAATCAAGTATTGTCCATCGTGGGCAAATCGCACGTGATCTCCGACGCGAATATCGAACTTGGTCGCCGCCCGCTCGCGTTGCGTGATCAGGTCGTGTTGGTAGTCGGTATGGAGAAAATACCGGCGGGCGATCGATTGAAATCGAGCTTCGCTGCAATTGCCATCGTTCCAGATCAACATCTCGATCAAGTGGACGAATTCGTGTTCGGCGATCCGCTGCATCGCTTCGAGGCGGTCTTTGCAAAGTCGCCCGGTCACTTCGACCGGTCGATTGACATCCTCGAACGTTTGGAACAGCAGCGTCGACGACAGCACCAGTTCAAAGCTTCGGCGACCGTGGTGGGTGCCTTCGGGGTAATTGGTCACCAATTTTCCAGCGATCCGTGTCATTCGGGTCGAGAGGCCAAACGTGATTCCTTCGGCCTGGGCCGCCCGCAGTATTTTGCCGTCAAAAAAACGGTCGTCGTACATGCGGATCATGCGAGCGACGTCTTGCTTGCTGACGCGTGTGAAGTTGGGCCGATCGATCGACCGGCTCAGCATCAACGTCTGCTCGTGAATCTCGGTTTGCCATTGCAAGACTTGCTCGGCGGGAAACTCTCGCAAGGCGACTTCGCCCGCCAGCCGACTGAGGACGGTGCGATCGCGCGGTTTTGGTCTCGGCGCGCGAGTTGTTCGCGACCGGCTCGATGTCGGTGGTGAATCTGATTTGCGTTCGCTTGTCACCGTGCTTGCCGACGGGTGATAGGTGTTCTGATGCCGGGAGAATCATTCTCCCGAGGTCCGATTCGAGGCGATTTTGCCCAACATATCGGTATTTTCCGACTTTCGCGATTCACGTTGCCCTTCCGAGGGCGAATTTGTTTGACGTTGCGGGGGTGTTTCGGGGATAATCCAAAGACCTTTTCTTCCTGTGCTCAGGGCCGCTCCCGCCCTGATATCCGCTCATCACCGATGGATTCTGCTCTATGAACTTCCGCGAAGATTCTTGTGCTCCGCGTATGGCTGTGGCCCGAACCGTCGATCAAAAGCAGCATGAGCGTTCCCGTCGCTCCTTGTTGATGATGGTGACATGGTTTTTTGCCATCGGCATCGTGGCGTTGATGTGCACGACTGCCAATGGGCAGTTCGATGTGATGAAACTCAATCCAGCGTTGGAAGAACCCGCCACCAAGAAACGCATGGAATCGGCAGCCAAGGCGTATTCGACAACGCGCGACCTAGCGAACGTCAAAGACGCCAACATCGCTCGCTACTACTACAACGTCTACATCCCCACCAAGATCACGCAGCCCGATGCGATCACCGAGGTGTCGCCGCTGATCGACGATGTTCGTACGCGGATGGTCTCGGCGCAGCGTTCACAGGCACCCGGTGCCAAAACCATCATGGGCTGGCTTTACAGCGGGTTGAAGCCGATTGCGCAGGGGAATTACAACCCGGCGGCTCGGATCAACGCGATTCTGTTTATTTCGCGAATGGACATCGCGCCGGCTGATCGTGCCAAACAAACGCCGCCGGTACCGTTACCGTACATCCCGACCGATTTCTTTCCGATCTATCAAGACGAAGCCAATGTTGATGGAGTGCGTGCCGCTGCACTGCAGGCGATTCACCGTTATGTCATGTACGCCGCTCCGGCGCTGAAGGATCCGCTGAAGCAAAACTTGATTACGGAAATGAAGAAACTGTTGGCATCCGATCCGCCCGAGGGACGCAGTCAGGACGCCCATGCCTACTTGCAGCGGTTCGCGGTCGATATCCTCGCGAATCTGCGCGGAGCAACCGATCCGGAACTCGGTAAGACGTTGATCAGTATCAGTACCGAGACCAAGAAACACGATCTGATCGCGCTGCATTCGGCGTTACGCATCGGCCGGATGTCGGCCGACTTGAAAGGGAATGTCGATAAGACCGACGACGTCCTGGGTAGCTGGTCGATCCGAGCCATGAGGTCATTTCAGTACGAAATCGCACGACTCAATGCGATGACCCGTCCCAGTCCCGTTCCGCGTCAGCCGCGTGCCGCTGATGCCAACGTCGGTGTCAAAACGGATGAAACCAAGCCCAAGCCCCCGATGGCAATGGGAATGGATCGCAACGAAGGCATGGACGACATGGGGATGATGCAGGAAATGATGGAGGGAAGCGACGACATGCAAATGGATGACATGTCGGCGATGATGGGCGACGGCATGATGATGGGCGGTGTCGTGACCGTGAATCCGCAGCCGCCAGAAGTGTTGTTGTCGCGTCGCAAACTCAATCATGTGCTCCAACAACTCCACACCGGAGTCTCCGGAAGTGGTGAACCTGGATTGCCGAAGACCGCAGGTGGGTTGTTGGCCGCGGTCGAAGACGCGGACAAACCAGCGGTCGAAAGTTGGCTCACGCAGATGGAAGAAGTCGTCACGGCGTTGAACGATACGGCTCTGGATACGCGTGAAACGTACATCGAGGCGCTGGACGCTCAAGTGGCAATGTTGCGTGACATTGCTGGGCCGGCAGCTGCCGCCAAGGCAGCCACGGAGCCGATTGTCTTGCCCGGTATCAGTGCCCCCGTGGCCACCACCGTCGTGGATAACGAAGTCCCCGAGGGTCCGGTCCTGGACAAGAGTGGAGCACCCAAGTTTCCCGACAATGTGGATGAATTGGCCGAGCCAGAGTAGCGGTGCGCCGCATCGTCGGGAGATTGTTCCGGTGGGACCAAGCAGCCACGGCCAGCGGTGCCGGGTCAGCGAATTGCCCGATTGGGAGATAAAAAAAACGCAGGCAAATGTGCCTGCGTTTTGTGTTGTTGGTTTGTCGGTGTAACGGGCCGTCTAAGCAGCGACGACATTACTGGCTGGCGATGATCCCGTCGGTGGCGAAGTCGTCGGTCATGTCCCAGCGATGGAAAGAGCGGGCAATTTGTTTGGCCAGCATGCTCAGATAAAGTTTGCGAAACCGGCTTTCGGTCGTCTCGCTGGTGTATTGACCCGCCGTGATTGGATACGTGAATTCATCCAGCGATCGCCGATAAAGCACTTCGCCGGTGGCAACGTCAATCACCGAAAGTGACACGTCGGCGCGGCCGCGGTAAAGCGTTGCACCATCACGCAGACGCAAATTGGTGAGTTCGATTCCCAGCACCTTGTCCGCCTTGACTCCCTTTCCAATCGATAAGAAATCAACCGAGTCCCAGCCGTTCAGATCGCGCCATTGTTCGATTTGGTCTTCGCGAACCAAGCTCACATCGTCGACTTCTTTGATCACGATGTCGCTGACCATTCGACTGAGCAGTCGGGCGGACGTGTCGTCGCTGTAGTGGCTGCTGTTGGTCACCGTAACGATCGCGACTGACGAATCTTCCAGGCCTTTGTACTCAGCAGGAACTTGATCCGCTCCGACGGCGTGCATCAGGTTGGCAAAAACGCCCAGGCAACCTGGTTG
>JABDKS010000334.1 GCA_013002105.1 Pirellulaceae bacterium
ACGATCGCCGTCATGATCGATCCAGGCCACAAAGGCGAACTCCCGCAAAAACGAGGTTGGCAACCTCGACCCGCGAACCGAAGTTTTGAATATGACAGTGTCACTGGCGATTATGCTGAGTTCTTGCTGAGCGAGATTTTGCCGGCTGTCGAAAAGAATTACCGAATCACGAAAAACCCAGAGTTGCGTGCCATTTGTGGTAACAGTTCCGGTGGCATCTGCGCACTGAGCGTGGCTTGGTTTCGGCCCGACAGTTTTCGCAAAGTTCTCAGTCATATCGGTAGCTTCGTCGACCTACGTGGCGGCCATAACTATCCACCGATGATTCGCAAGTCCGACAAAAAGCCGATTCGTGTCTTCTTGCAGGACGGCGAGAACGACTTGGACAACCAATTTGGAAATTGGCCGTTGGCAAACAAGCAGATGGCCAAAGCACTGGCCTTTAAAGACTACGACTACAAACTGGTGTTCGGCACCGAAGCGCACAACGGCAAACACGGCGGTGCCATTTTCCCCGACTCGCTGCGTTGGTTGTGGCGTGGCTGGCAAGACGAAACACCTTAGGCGACCCCACAAAGCGATATGCCCCAAGGCAAGAGCCAGTCGATCGATATCAATTTTTCGGTGCCCTTTGTGCATCGGTTACGAGTGACGAAAGAAGTCGCCGGGGATGACTTTGCGCAACTACGCGGTGTATTAGAAGCTGGCGATACGGTGCCCGCGAAAGTCTTGCTGGTCGCCGAGCGGCCCGTGGCAAATTCGAGCGATCGCGTCAAACGGATTCATGAGCAGCTGAAAGCCGACTCCAGCATCAACCTCGTTTCACCAACGATTTTGGTCGATGGCGGCGAACCGGTAAAAAACTCCACCGTTGTTGCCAAACAAATCCTGGCCTCGATCAATCGCCATGATCTTGATCGACGGAGCTATGTCATTGCTATCGGCGGCGGTGCGATGCTGGACGCGGTCGGTTACGCGGCCGCTGTCGCGCATCGTGGTGTCAGGCTGGTTCGACTACCAACGACAACACTGGCACAGGCGGACTCGGGTGTTGGCGTCAAAAACGCAATCAATTATTTCAGTAAAAAAAACTGGGTCGGTACATTCGCGGTCCCCTGGGCGGTGATCAACGACGCAGGACTGTTGCAAACACTTTCGACGCGTGATTTCCAAAGCGGTTTCAGCGAAGCCGTGAAAGTCGCTTTATTAAAAGATCGCAGCGAATTCGAGTGGCTGTGCAAAAATGCAAAAGCGATTCATGATCGCGACATGACCGCGGCGACGCGGGCGATTCACCGATCGTGCATGCTGCACCTGCTGCACATCACCGAAGGAGGTGATCCGTTCGAGATGCTGGAAGCTCGACCACTGGATTTCGGTCATTGGTCCGCCCACAAGTTGGAACCGATCACCGATTATGAAATTCGTCATGGGGAAGCCGTCGCGATCGGGGTAGCCATCGACTGCGTCTATTCATCGATGAAACTGGGGCTAGCCGAGTCCGATGTGATGAAAGTTTGCGAGTGCCTGACGACGCTGGGAATGCGGTTGTGGCATGACGCGCTGCAACCGGTCGATCGACTGATGCAGGGACTCGAAGAGTTTCGCCAGCATCTGGGCGGACGATTGACCATTACCATGCTCCAAGGTGTCGGCGAAGTCGTCAATGTCCACGAGATCGACGCGAAGGTCATGAAAGCCGCCATCGTGCGTCTGCAAGAAATCGCCGGTGAACTGAATTCAAAACTGGTCGACTGCGCCGACTCGTAATGGTGGATTCACCCTCGATGAGGGTTTTGCGTAGGGCCGGTTCCCACCGGCCGATTGCGGAACGGCCGGTGGGAACCGGCCCTACCATTTGACGCGACGTTTCGCGTTCGATGATCCACTACGGTTGGACCGCCCGTCAAATCCGCTTCGGCAAAACAGCGCAGCGGCGGCCGGTGGGAACCTTGTCATTACCCACAAGTCGGGTGATTGATAGCTTCTCTAATTCACCCTCCCACGCGCTAAATCATCCATGTTATAGAGACTTGTTCGTGGGAGGGTCGGCACCGAGCTTTAGCGAGTGTGACGGGGAGGGCGATCAACGTCTTCTGTTCGCCCTCCCCGTTGGCTCGCT
>JABDKS010000345.1 GCA_013002105.1 Pirellulaceae bacterium
CCAACTGGCCCAAAAATCCAACACCACTACCCTGCCCCGCTGCTCAGTGAGCACAAATCTTTCGCCATCGATCGTATCGAGCCTGATTTCGGGAGCCTCTTTGCCGACCAGTGGTGACTGAACACCAGAGGACGATGCACTGCCATCGCCGCCGGCCGATTCAAGATATGCCTTGGGCAACGCGGCCAACGATAGCTTCCACGACTCCTTTCGCAGCGCGAGTGCCTTTTCACCGACGTCGGGTCCAAACAACAATGAATCGATCGACTCCAATTGCACCTTACAATCGCCCAACAAATCGCTAACACCAATCAACGTGCCATCGACGAGTTTTTTGGGAACGAAGGTGACGCCGCGTTTGTCCGGACGGACCGCGTGAACAAGTATCTGCGGTATGGCATCGCCTGCCACTTGCTCTGGATCCCTGTCGTTTGCTTGATCGGTGTCTAGATCGGTCTTGGACTTGTCCTCAGCAGCAGTTTGTTTGTCATCGAGCCAGGGACGCTCGTGCAACCAAATCACGCGTGCGATCTTGTCACGCGGAATCTCCTGCACACTCAATCGGACTTCGACACCAACCTTCTCCGCATTGATTCCCACCAGTCGTCCGCGCAGGTAATCACCGTTGGTCGACACAAACAAATGGGTCGGCGGATCATCCTTGTTCGCGCGCGGAACCGTCAACAAACGCTTCAATTTGGCCGGATCATATGCAGGTTTGGACGTCATTCGTGCCAGCGTGATCGAATCCATTTTGTCATGCGGGACGAATTTGGTGGTGGTTTCACTGGACCGAAACGTGACGCCGCGGTCATCGACCGATTCGACGACACCATCGACCGTATCACCTGATCGAAAAACAATTTCGAATTGCGGTTTCGGCTTCTCCATCGCGTCCTTCGCGTTGCCGCCGGCCTTGTTGCCATCGGGCGGATCACCGCCGGCTCCAAAAATCCCGCCAATCAACTCACCTAATCCGCGTGGTCGCTCCACCGGAACCGCCGCCACGACTTTTGCGCGACGATTGCGAGCCGCGGATTGACTTGGTCCGACGTACGTGATCGATCCACTTTGGTCTGGCGAAATTGCCGCTGGTGTGTCGCTGGCCCATGCTTGCCATCGCAGAACGCGACTTTGCTTGGCATCGGTTGTCTCGACCAGACAACCCTGTAGCCGTCCATGCGGCGTCGTCAAAATTCCCGTCAAACCAGGCAGTGGATCGGGAGTAAAGCGAAGTGCCGAACCGGTCATCGCCACAATCTGATCCGCGTCACAAGACACGACGCCCGCAACGCCGTTGCTACGAAACCCGAATCGGCTCTTTTTGGCTGGTACCAGATAGCCGACCAGGCGACTGCTGTCAGCGATGTCGACTTCGATCAGCCGCGACTCATCCATCGCGATCGACTCAAATGTCGGACCATTGACCGACCCAACATCGCGTCGATCGTCCGCAGCCGCCTCCTGCGCGGCGTCGTCTACGTCAGTATCACCGGTGTCTTGGTCGTCCGCGTCTGTATCTTCCGCGTCCGTATCTGTGCCCTGCGTGTCTGAATCCGCGTCAACGGCTGTCCCATCCGTCGCCTCGATCTCCGTTTCGGCGACATCGTCACCGTCAACGTCCTCCACCAGCAGGATTCGTCGTACATCTTCAAGAGGAATCTGTTGATCCGTACCCTCCGGATCGACCAACTGCAGCTCGCCTGTCTGGGCATCAAAACCAATCACTTCGGCGTTGATCACCGTTCCATCTTTATCCAACAAGTAACTATCGGGGTATTCTGTTGAATCGGGCAAATGCCCATCCCATTCGTAGACGTCAAAACGGTCCAGGCTGACACTTTTGCCGTGGTTTTCCAGCAACGCGTAGGACTGCGCCTGACCTTTGTCTTCGGCGACTCGGATCTTTTCCAACATTTTTCCGCGCGGCGAATAGACGGCGACCAGTCCGGCGATCTGATCGATGTAAAAAACCATGTCGAACTTCGACACGCCGTCATCGAGTGGCAGTACCGCAATGTCGGCCAAGTTGCCAACTTCGCGCACGACGGCCAATTGGGCGTCCCACATCTCCAACCGCACCGCTGCACTTTCTTGGGTCGGCTGTACCATCGAACGTCGCACGCGTGCCTGTTCATCGGCGGCCGGCTTCGGTTTCTTTTTCTGTTCTTTGCAACCCAACGACATCACGAAATCAGCACGGCCGTCCCAGGACATCGACAACACCAACCGAAACTTTTTTGGCAGTTGAACATTGCCAGCCGCCTTTGCCTCCAAATCAGGCGACTTCAAAGCACCGGCCGCGAATGTCCACTTGTCCGTATCGTCCAAAATCAACCAATCATCAATCGACTTGGGACCCGAATAGACCCGCGTCCCCGTGTCTTCGGCCGCCTCGACCGAACGCAGCTTCGATCGACGCAGTTGAACCAATCCCAGCGATGGCGATTCGACTTGCAATGCCCGCTGATTCCAGCTTTTCAGCGCTCCGCTAATGCGCGTACCGCCCTCGAGCAGAAAGATATGACCCTCGTCCACGACGTCGGGGGAGTAATCACCGGCGATACTTCGAACCGATCGTACGTCAAATGTGACGGGCTGTTCCAGCAATGGGCTCTTGATCGAAATGCGATCGTTCGCCTGCGATGCCTTCAACTGACCGTCGACAAAGCTAGTCCCGTCTTTTAATCGCAGACGCAATTGTGGTTCGTCAGCACGGCCGACCGATGCACAGAGTAAGACAAACAGACCGGGTAAAACAAACATTCCGGCCAGCAGCGGCAAACCAGGACAGGGTTTCTGCAAGCACTGCATCCGTGGCCAGCGCGTGGTGAAACGAGATTCTCGAATGAGCATAAATGACACTTTACAAAACACCGTGAACATCATCGTTCGTAAATGGGCAAAAATCGGTAGTTCAACGCCAGTGCCAACAAGGCCATCGATGTGCTGTTGGCTGCGCCCAGATCACCCTGAAAACTACCGTCATCGCTTTGAAGTCCTTTTAACTTTCGAATCAGTCCAAGATTCCATTTTTCCCATGCCTTGATATCCGCTTGGAATAACGCCTGAGCCTGATAGTAGCGAGCGTACTCGGTCCATCCGGATCCCTCACTTTTGTTGTTGATCAGATATTTCTCGACCGATTTGTATTGTTTCAGATCCTTCCGTTTCGCGATCGCATAAACCAGGCAAGCGATCGACGACCGAGCGACCGATTCACCAAAGCCATCCAAACCGCCGGAGTAACCGACGATTCCGTTGCCCCCTGTCATGCTGGTGAAATACTTGATGGCCTTGTTAATCGATTCATCGGGAACTTCGATCCCCGCGTTTCGGGCGGCCAACAATCCCATCAACACGGCCCCGCTGACCGACGTGTCAGCATCCCGCGTGTTGGGCGAATATCGCCAAGCACCAAACGGATTCTTCTTTTGCGAGGTGACCGCACAACGGACTCCCAACTCCAACGCCTCGCCAATACTGCGCTGATTCGCATGCGTCTGACCCGCCCACAAATCGGTTTCGTCAACCGCACCGTAGGCTTCGGCGAGCGCTAACAAAGCAAATCCGTGGTGATACATGCTTGGCCCCATGTACCCGGTCGTCTTGGGCTGCGACTTGATGATCTGTCGGACTGACTTTCGAATCGCACTGCTATAGGGTCCGAAATTGGGATCTTCACCCGACGCAAGAAACGCGAGTAATCCCAGTCCAGTTGTCCCGGCACCACGTTCGCCGCTCGATGTCCACGTCCCTTCGTCATTCTGTGTTTTGAGTAAAAACTGGAGACCGCGATCGTACATTTCGCGCACATCGCGCGCGACGACATCACCCTGCGGAACCGCAAAACCTTGTGCGGACGCTGTGTGAAAGCACGGCAGAGTAAGTATCACGCATACCGACGCAATCAACCAGCGTCGACTGATCCACGACTTATGGGCAAAGATTAGACACCAGAGGGACGATCGTGCCCTGGGCGATGTCAGTGCATTGGAATTCATCTCAACATCCCTTCCCAACCTCGATAACGGTCACAGTACTGCTGAATGACGACCATCTGCTGCTTGTCCAAAAAAATCTCCAAGCCAGCGTTCTGTTTCTTTGCTTTGATCAATTTCAGGTAGCCAACGTATCCGTCCATTTGCTTTGTTATTTTGGTCGGCAAATCCTGCTCGTCCAATATTTCCAGCAACTTTCGCCGCTGGTCGTTCAAAAGCGGCATGGAACGCTCTATTTCCGCGACGTTCACCCGCGTGATGGCCTTCCATCGCCGACGACGGTTTTCGGCAAGCTCCTCTTTGTACCTATCCTGTTGCTGCTTGCTTAATGTAGATCGCATCACTTTTTGAAAAAGCGATTTCTCCTCGAAAACTCCTTGCTGCAATCGGGTGGAAATCGGGCTCACGATCTGCCAAATCTGATTGACATCCTGATTGTTGTTACCGTCCAAATCCAACGCGTCGACTTCCCGGCGAACTTCGGTCACTTTGCGAAACAATCGCGTGATATCAGCACTGGCCGCTGTCTCTAATTTTGACACCTGCGGTTGGTCCAACCCACAGAGGCGGTCGATCATTTTCAAGCGCATCTGATAGTCACTGCGCAACTGCGTTTTCACCTCCGCTTCACTGCGGCCGTTGAAGGCCCACATTGCGACCCAGTCTTGCTTTACAACGCCACGGCCCATGAATCCTTGTGCGTGGACGTGATGCACAAACAGCCCCGCCAACAGCCCCACCAGCAGCATGGTCGCTGCGATCACCTTGCGACAATCGATTCGGACCATTGTCATTCCTCGATCACGATCGGGGCATTCCCATCCTGGAAATTCGCCGCGGTGAACAAATGCCGCGTCAATCCGAGATACGCTTTTCGCTGTTCGTCATTCAACGCCGTTAACAAATGGATTGGAATATCCGGATAGTAATTATTGGACGTGAAATAGTGCATCGTGATTAAGTCATTCGAGGCGACCCAGGGAACGATCTTCGTCTTGATCGCCGTGCGCTGCTCCGCTGTCAAATCCAATCGGTCTTGAAGCGACTCGATCAAGGCATCGGCCGTTGCCCGGTTGCGAAAATCGATCCGCGCCTGCTTTTCGACTTCGTACTCGGCCCTTTGGCCATCATCAAGCACGGCCACTAAAGCTTTGTCTACTTCCGCTTGCAGATTTTGCTTTTGCACGACCTGCCGCTGCCTGGGACGAGCACCAAAGAAGATCCCGATCAGATTGGGAGCTGCCGCGGGTGCGTTGACCACGACCACATTCTTTTTCGAAATTTTCTCCAGCCAATCATTATCCATCGCCTCGAGTTGTTTCTTTTGTTGATCACTCAGATCACAAACTCTGCGAATGAAAGATCGATGGACGGCCAAATGCGCCTGAATTTTGGCCGTCTCCGGGTCGCCCGGCATCGCGATCACAATGTCGTCCATATCAACCAGTTCGATCACCTCACCTTCGTCGACAACATCACCCACGTCGTCCTGGGCGACTGATGTTGAGTTGCCAGTGACGGCGCAGCAGAGGCACACCACAAGCGTTACAGCCAGTGTTTGCCGCGTCAGTTGGAACCGCGTCGCACGGCGGACCGAAATCATTGAATCCGTTCCAGCCGGGAGAAATACTCGTCCAACCCGGCTCGAAATTCCTCGGGCAACGCCCGCCCGGATTCGCCGGTACTCTGGCTGACCTCGCTGGCACGTCGTTGCTCTTGCGCGTTCACACCGGCACCAATCAGGGCCAGTGCTGAATCTTGCGTATCACCCTGCCCTCCCCCGCCCGGCGCCGTGCCTCCACCGCCGCCACCTTTGGGATTGATTCGTTTGCATTGCAACAACAATTCAATCGCTTCGGTTTCGGCCGCGATCGTTTCGCTGCCCGTATTGAGCAACGCCAAGAGATTGACAGCCTCCTTCATGACGGAACTGACCGATGTCAACAGATCGATTTCCTTACCAAATCCCTCTGCATTGGGCAGTTGCCCAATACGCTTGACGACTTGATCGGTACGGTCACGCAACAAGTCTTGCGTCTCGCTTAATCGAACCGCTTCGCTGTTGTAATCTTTGTCAGTCATCCCTTCCTTGGCTTGCTGGGCAACTCGCGTTTCTTCACGCAAATTCACTTCGCCTTCGAGGATCTGTAGCACTTCTAAAATAACGGATGGCGGCAAACTGCCGGCCGATTTGCCGCCCGGTCACATAC
>JABDKS010000360.1 GCA_013002105.1 Pirellulaceae bacterium
GTGGCGGTAGCGACACGCGAACCGTTGAGATTGATGTTCTGTCGACGATCCCAGCCGATGGGAATGTGGCGTTGGGTCGGGCGGCCATTCAGTCGGCAACCGATGGCGGTGCGATCGCATCGCGGGCGGTCGATGGCAATTCCAGCGGTGACTTTTCGCTTGATTCTGTGGCGCAGACAATCTCCACGTTGACACCGCTTTGGGAAGTCGATTTGGGTGCCGTTTACGATATCGGGACCATAGAACTGTACCTTCGCGACGACGGCGTCAATCTCTTGAACAACTACTACGTACTCGTCTCGGAAAATCCGTTCAGCAGCGGCAATCTGAATGCTGCATTGACCGATCCGGGTGTGTGGTATTACCAGGATGCTGGTACGGCTGATTTGTTAGAGTCGATCACTGTCGGTGTATTGGGTCGCTATGTACGGGTCCAAATGGCGGGCGTGGATGACGTGTTGGCTTTAGCGGAAGTGAAAGTTATTTCTGCATAGGCGTGTTGCGATCTGTTTTTCACGCAGGGCAGCTTAGGACCGATGGTGGTCGCTATCTCTCCATGTGATCCACCAAACGTGGTTCGGTGGTCGCTATGTTGAGTCGACAGAACTAGGCTATTGCTGGATCGTATGGGATTCAACTTCTGGCACAAACTCCCGGAGCGGACTTGTGAGCCGCCATTCTGACAAACATGACACCGTGGCGATCACATTGATCGTCATCAACATCGTCGGAATTTTGCTTGCCTATGCCACCACGATTATCGTTGCCCGGTTATTGAGCAGCAGCGACTTTGAACAGTACATCGGTGCGATCGCAACCGCCATGTTGTTGGCATCGATCGGCGAAGCTGGCTTTGGAAAGTACGCGATGCGTGTTATTCCGCTCTATTCAGCAAAGAGTCGAACGCACCTGTTATCCGGCTACGTTAAGTATTCGATGGTCGGTACGCTTTTGTTCAGTGTGGTGCTTTCGGTTTTCGTAGGGATCGCCGAATTGTGGTTTCGATCGGGCGTTTCTGAAAAGACGATGATCTGGGCGACGGGGTTTGTGCCGCTGATGGCGGCAGCGGGCGTTGCGATCGATATTTTGATGGCACTGCGGCTAGCGAAATCCGCCATGCTGATTTCAAGAATCATCGTGCCGGTGAATACTTTGTTGGCGATTGCCTTGGCGACCCATTTGCCGGAGTTCACTTCGTCGATCGCAGTCGTCTGTTTTTGCGTGGGCAGTTGCGTTGGTTTGATGATTGCCGTTCACACCTATCGACAGGAGTTGCCAGTACTGAAAACATTCGAGCATGCGGAGTACAAGATTTGGGAATGGAGTCGCCACGGAATGTCTTACATGGCATTCTATTTCTTAATTTCTTGGATGTTCCGATCGACACTTGCCATCGCTCATCACTTACCACACGAGCCTGATGAATTGGCCATGTTGGCGGCCGCCTTCGAAACCGGATGTCTCGTTTTCTTGCTCTCCAAATCAACCGACAAGTACTACAATCCGGACATTTCTCTGGTTCTGCAGTCATCCAAGTGGCGACGATGGACGCAGCTCCAAAGTCGACGTAATGGTGTGATGTCAATCGGCATTGCTGTTTTCTTGCTGATCGTTTTTGTTTTTGGCGAGAACATTTTGCAGATCTATGGTTCTCGATTCGTACCGGGGTATCCGGCACTGTGTGTGATCGCGGTTGGATCAAGCGTCGCAACGATCTTTTCGCTAGCCCCCACTTTTTTGCTGTACTCGGGTGCGCGTCGGCAATTGGTCCTCTTGCTCTGTACGCATGTAGTTCTGCTTGGCGGCACCACCGCCTTTGCTTTCCCGCGATACGGTGCCCTCGGTGCGGCCACCGCTTACTCCATCTCGATCGGCTCCTTTGCACTATCGAGTTGGCTGGCAGCGAATCGGCGACTCCGGATGCTGCAGGATCAAGAATGACGCGTCGCGGAGCCACGAGGCCGGTTCGAACCGGCCTCGATGGTGGTGCGGCGATGGGAACTGGTGCGCGACGTCGTCGACGCTAGGCGGCTTTCTTGCTTGTGCGCGGTGATCCGTCGAGCCATTTGGAGATCTGCTTTTGACATTTCGTCCAATCTTGGCCACAGCGTCGTTCGCAAAATACGTGGAACAGCAAATCGATTGACTCGCTGAGCAGTCGAATTGCGTCAATACGATCGTCCAATTCGAACTCTTCGTCCTCCTCCAAGTGAATCTTCGCTCCGCTGATCCCGAACGTCTCGGCCTGCAGCACCAAATCGAACTGGCGGCCATCGCTGATGATCGTCATACCGGCTTTACGAGGCAACTTGCCCGATCGAACGGCTTGCAATGCTTCGGGCAACTGTACGGGACTTTCCGAAGTGATTGTCTCTTTACCCGAGTCGCCGCAGGGGCATTCCAATGACAAAGTTTTCGTCATCATCACGGTGATGTCCGAATCGTCTGGCAGCGCGATTGTGTCGGTGTCATTCTCCAATGTCCACCACAGCCACAGCAAGAACTCATTGCCTAGAAAATCGGGGACCTTGGAGTGCTCGTTTGCCCAATGATGCTCATGGAACGATTGATGTGCGACGAAATTTGCCGGCGTCAAATCGTCCAGTTCGGCGTACAAGTCGGCTTCGATTGCCCAGTCGCGCGCGATCGTTCCGGAACTCACCCGACGCAATTCAACGCCAAAACTTCGCTCCAACAGATCGACACAAAGTCCGCACGCATTGCCGACGGACCCGCCAAAATACAGTGTTTCGTGGCCGTGATCCCATAGCATGGGAAATTGCTGCATCTTGCGATACTTGCCCGTCGCGGCTTCGACTTCACATCGTTGTTCGACCGCTTCCTTGGCTTCCTTTCGCTGTGTTTTGGTCGGGACCCCAGATGGGCTGTCTTTTGCCACACCGGCAAGTTCCATTTGCATCCACGCGTTACGGATGGCCGCTGGAATCTGATTCGTATCGATCCGTACGCTGCAGTGCACCGCGTCGTTAATCACATTCTTGGTTAAATCAAAGGCCTGATCGAACAGGTGGTCACCGGCCAAAAAGCCGACGTGGACGTTCTCGGTCGAGGAAGTTTGGAAATTGCCTGCCGAGTTTTGGTTCAAGATTTCCAAATGCTCGTCAGTGAACTGATCAGAATCGAAGCCCTCGACAGAGAATCTTTCAAATCCAAGGCTACCGCGGAGAAATGGCATAGACGATCTCAATTTTTTGATAAAGGAATAACCAACGGGAGAGTCGTGGGTTTATCGACGGGCGACGGCAGAGAATTTGGTAGATCGATTGTGATAGCGCACCACATGCCCAGCCGACACAATCGAATCAGGTTTGCAACGATCGCGGCACCCGCAAGTTTTCGCTAGCCCAGACGACACTCCGTCACTTGGGCCATTGTTTTCCCCGGCAACAAGATTCTGGTTGCCGGTGTCGCAAATTCGTGCCAGGTTCCCGTCGGTGGATGCAATTGAGCGGCGGGCGGGGTCCGCACGGGTTCCGATATCCAATGG
>JABDKS010000373.1 GCA_013002105.1 Pirellulaceae bacterium
GAACCAGGCACATACAGACTTGCTCGTGTTGTACTCGGCAAACGACATTTCCAACGCCGAGATCGTGTCAGTCAAAGGCTTCAGGGATAGCGTTTCCGGCGAGCAGACACTCATCACGCTGACAGACGATGGATCGCGGATGCTGTTTTCGTTTACGGTCGAGCATGTTGGCCAACCCGTTGCTGTCGTCGCCAGCGGGGAGATCCGTGCCGTCCCCAGGATTGTGTCGCCGGTCAGGAAGGTAATGGTCTTATCGCCGAAAAAAATGGACAAGGTCCGTGCGGTTCCCTCTGCGGTAAACTAGACGGTGTAACCATACGATCAACCGAAATCACGGTCGCTAATTGCTTACCCAACGCCGTTCACAATGTCTGACAGTTGGATCGCGGTATTACCGAATACTCACACAATGTGCTTAATCCCGGTCGACGATTAAGCTCGCAATACCGATTCGCTGAGGTCGCGACTGCCCCCAATGAAATTAAAATCTAAGTCAGCGACCAAATCACGTTCGTCGATTGCGACGCAAAGTTCGAGCGCATTTGCTGCCAATGAATTGCCCGCAATGGTGTTGGCGACATGATTCTGCTGCTGGTCAACAAATAAGCCAAGTTGGCACGAACTCATGAACGCTTCGATGCATCTCCTGTAGTACCAGCGACTAAAATGGTTGCCAGTCGTTTCAGGCATCGCCTGAACTCAAACACACCCCAGTCGCAAGCGGCGACAAAGTTCAACGCCCGGTCGGCTCCCGTCCATTGCGAACCCGAACAGGCCGCAATGCGTGGTTATCTGACAGGGTTGCGCGTAACCACGGGAAATCGAAACCTGAAAACGAACCCCTACGAACCGGCAGCCACGGAATCTGCATCGGCATTTCCCAACGAAGGAACAAGTCTTTGGAAATCGGTCGCGGTCGGTGATTGCTCGTCAATCGCCTGGTCCTTTCCAATCACTGCGCTGCTCGGGCTACTATTTCGATTCCCGGTGCCGTTCGGGACGATCGAAGGCGGACTGGACCATGTGATCCCGTCGCTTTTTGCATTGCTGTTCTATGGCGTGTTCACCGGCGGGTTCATTGTGATCGGCATTGGGGGCGTGACCGTTGGACTCATCGTTCACTTCGCCGCCGGCAGAGATTCACCAGCAAAACTCTGGGCCATTTTTTTGCTCTCAGCACTTGTTCCGGGTTTCTGTCTATTTGTTCTCGCAATACCAGAGCAATTTTAGTTTTCTCGTAGGCCAGGACCTGTCCTGGCGCAGCTGTGCCAGGACAGGTCCTGGCCTACGATTGATCCCACGTATTAAGTAAAAATGATCTAGATTGGATTATTGGGCCGTGGTGACCAACGACCCAATGACGTCGGATAACCACCACTCTCGCCACAGGAGCCGGGATTGCTTCGGCGCCCCACCAGTACCTCCTCAGCACGCGGGTCCGCATTGGGCCAACCGACTTGAGGACGCACGTTCGTTTGCGGCCTAGTTGTGCACTGCCAACGTTTTTTGTGGGCAGTTCCACATCGCGACAGGAGCGTCGCGTGCTACAGGGTCAATGCGGAGGAGTCGAAAAACTGAAACAGAGAATGTGCACCAATGAAGTGCGATGTTTTCGGACACGCGATATCGTGAGCACCAAAAAAAACGCATCGACGGTTTACCGATGCGTTTGGAATTTGGCGATGGCACAAACTCTAGCGTGCTTGCGTGTCGCTGCTGCGACGACTGACGCGTTCGCTACGCGGGCTCATGTAATGCGTCGCTTCCTCGCTAACCAGCACCGTATCACCTGAACGAATTTCCGATCGGAATCGATGGTGTCCCGAGCGATCGGCTTGAGCGATTACTTTCAATCGCACTTGTTCGCCCGCGGCGATGCGTGGGATTGCGTCGAACAGGACTTGGCCGGTCAGCACTTCACCGCTGTGACCTTCCAATCGTCGTGGCTCGATGCCGTGGCTGAATTGGGCGATTGCACGCACATCGCTGGCAGCTTTGCTGCCACGGTTGCGAATAATGATCTCGTAGACCACATCGGATCCCACAGGAGCGGGGGCTGATGGATCATTGATTGTCATGACCAAGTCGGCGATCGATTCGACTCGGGTCACAATCGAAACACTCGCTTGTCCCGCTGCGGATCCTTTGCAGTCGAAAGCGAAGACGTGATCGCCGGTCGATGCCATCTTGCACTGGAATTGATAATCACGCACGGCAGTTGGCGGCAGTGACTCCACTTGCCAGCTCAAGACCGAGCCGCGTTGGACGGCGTTTTTCAATCCACCGATGTATTTCACGCCCGAAGGCAGTTGCAGTGTCGCAACGATGTTCTCGCTCGTCGCGATCCCGTTGTTTTGAACTTGCAAATGGTAGTTGGCGTCGGTGTCCTGATATTTCAGTTCCGGACCGGACAAGGTTGCTTCTAGTCGTGCGGCCGAAACCCGGATGGTTTTGGAGGCTTCCGCACGAAGTTCCAAGTCACCCGAAGCCAAACCGTCGATCTTCAAGTCGCCCAAGTCTTGTGCGGTCAATTCGACCTCGAACTGAGCTTCTTTGCCCGGGGGAATATCACCGATACGTTGTGTTTGCGGAGTCGATGAATTGGGTGACAATGTGAAAACCACGTTGGGAGCCATTCCATCGCCCGGATTGAGCACGCGGACACGGTAGGTTTGCGACTGACCAAAGACCACTTCATCCGGTCCTTCGATTGTCAGTTGTAGCTGCGGCTCGTGGACTTGAATTTTTGTGACGCTCTTTTGCGGCATCAGTGTCCAATCAACATCCAATCCGTGAGTACCGCTTCGTTCGGCTTTCAAGCGAACGAACATTCGTTCGGACGCACCAGCGGGCAGTTGGTCGATCGTCCAGACCAGACGCTCGGCTTCGCCGTTGGTTTGGGGCGCAATACTTCCACGTGATGCGTTCTGCCCACGGATTTCTGCCCAATCGGGAATCATCGCGCGGACCATCACGCCTTCGGCGTCGATCGAGCCGCGATTTTCGACTCGAATTTCAAATTGGTGTGTCTGGCGAATCATCACCGTCTTGGGACCGTGAGTGACAACGCGAATCCCGGGCAACTCGGACGCAACGCCCGTGTTATTGGGATCCGACGCGGCAGCTCGCCCACCGTTACGCATGTCATTGATCACCGCGGGGTCATTTGTCAGACCGTTGGCATAATCAGCGATCGGTTGCATTGGCACGCGATGGCTGGGACTAGGCTGAGCCCGCAACGGCGACACGGGTTGTGTCGATCGAGCCCGGTAGGGATCGGCCGCGTATCCGCCGTGTGGTGCCTGTGCGTTTCGGGGTGCCTGTGCGATTCGGGGTGCCTGGTCGGACACCGGAGTGGGAACCGTCGTTTGCGCCGCCGGCCCGGTTGGCAGCAGTCGGGCAACTTCGTTGTCACTAGGATCAATCACGCCCGATCCAATCGGTGTCGTGATTTCGCTGATCGCAACTTCATTCGATTCGACTCGCTCGGGTGCTGGCAGTGCCGCGATCGATTCGCGTGGCTCGAAAGCCATGGCGGGTGGACCGGCACGATGCGACGCTGCCGATGACGGCACTTCGCTCGACAAGGTTGGCACCGAGAGTTGGTTGGTTTCGGGAATGTCCGCGGGTGCGGGCGTCGGCGCGGCAGCAATTTGTGGTGCCGCGGTTTTGGGAGCCGACAAGGTGCTGGTGGCCGGTACTTGAGCAGTAGCCGGTACTTGAGCAGTTGCCGGTGCTTGAGCAGTAGCCGGTGCCTGGGCCATAGCCGGTGCTTGGACAGTTGTCGGTGCCTTGGCGGCGGCCGTCGGGTCTGCCGTTTTTGCGTCGGACGTCGCAGGCTGGGTCGTCGCGATCGCTTCCTTCGCGGCTGGTAGCGGCGCGTTCTTGACTTCGACTTCGGCCGACGGAACGGGTTTAGGCTGCGATTTCGGCGCTGCTGACTTGGCCATTTCAGGCTTGGACAACGGGGCGGGTTCAGGCGTATTGATCAATCGGCGTGACACCTTAGGAACCATTGCATCGTCCAGCTTGGCGTCCGATTCGATCGCGGTGGGCGTCGTGGACGCCGCAGCGACTTCCGACGGATCCAATGCGGTGACTGCGCGGCGACTCGCACGTCGGCTGCTTGTATTGGACGACAGCACGGACTTGGCTGGCAACGGTGCCAGATCCGACGGCGAAGGGTTCTGGATCAAGACCGAGGGTGTTTTGTTGATCCGGCTGGAGACAGGTTTCGCCAAAACAGAATTGCCCGCCAATCGTCGTGCTGACTGCTCAGCGGAAGCCACAGGAGCAGGGGTAATGGCCGGTGTCGGTGTCGCAGCCGGGGTGGGTGCCGCAGCCGGTGTCGGTGCCGGCATCAGCACGTCCGATGGATCACGAATCGGAGCGTGATTATGTCCCGCCGTATCTCGGGTCGGTGCATGAAAGGGGATTCCTTCCCAGTTCTGCGCCGGTGCGTGATGCTGCTTTGCATGTTGATGTGTGTGCTGGTGCGGCGGATTGACCGCCTTGACCAACTCTTCGATCAAGCCCGCGGTCGGTTTGACCAACGTTGCGTTGCTGTCGCCATTTGACGTTCGATTCGAATGGGAGGCCGTATTAACGGCCGCACTTTTTGCGGAATTGGTAATGGCCTGCAGGATCCCGCCGGAGTGGGAGTCTTGCTTGGAGTCGACTTGGCCTTTGGCCCCGTTATCGGCTGACTTCGCTTGTGTCCGCGGCTGAGCGCCAGTGGAAAAGGAAGCCAGAAAAAGAGCACAGGGAATTGCCAGGAGGGTAGAAGCCACTTGGATTCTGCGGTTGCCGCGGACCATGCGTACATCTCGCGTGTTTGCGTAAAGATATTGAAGCTATCGAGGTATCGGCTAAACCTCTCGGTGGGGATGAATCGAATTTGACGATTATGCCGATTCCGTGAACGCTACCGTTTTTGACTTCCCAGGCCTCTTGAGGCGGTAGGGACATTCCGTTGGCCGCCAAACTGGTCGATAATCATGTTCAAAACAGAATCATTCCGGACGCGGATTCGTCTCTCCACTCACCGAATCGATCGAATGTCACGACGCGAAAAAATCGAAGCCATGCTGACCGACGACCCGACCGACACATTTCTGCGTTACAGCTTGGCAATGGAACTGCGTAGCGCAGGAGAACATGATGAAAGCATTCAGAAATTAACGGAATTGACCCAGGACGCCCCACCTTACGTGCCCGCTTTCTTTATGGCGGCGCAGCAATTGGTCGATCTGGATCGCGTCGACCAGGCCAGAGAGTTTCTGCGATTTGGAATCGACGAGGCGCGAAAGCAGGGCGATGGTCACGCGGCGGCGGAAATGAGTGAATTATTGTCATCCTTGGGTGACTTGGGCGAGCTGTGAAACTGCCGGCTGTTTCATGCGCGCCGATGCTGATGGCGAGCGTGCAAACGAGCCATTCCGCTTAAGGAGAACGCTTTGGCTGCTGACCAAACCACCGCGATTGTCCTGCGAATCACCGAATTCAGCGAAACAAGTCTGGTGGTGACGTTGCTGACACGCGACTTCGGACGAATCTCGGCACTGGCAAAAGGGGCCCGCCGACCCAAGGGACCTTTCGAAGGCGCGCTTGACCTGCTGGCCGTCTGTCGTGTAGTCGTCATCCGAAAGAACTCCGATGCGCTCGATCTTTTGACCGAAGCCAAGCTGCAAAGGCGGTTTCGCGGGGCCGAACGCTCGCTCGAACGACTTCATGCCGGCTACTACGTGGCCGAGATTCTGAAGTTGCTCACTGACGATCACGATCCACATCCCAACGTATACGACTTGGCCCTCCAAACACTCGCACAGATCGACGGCACCGGAGCAGTCGCTGCCTCCTTGGTGTATTTCGATGCGCAAATTTTACGGATGCTCGGTCACGCGCCTGCAACCGAGAAATGCACCGAGTGCGGCAACGAAGTCGAAAAGACAGCTCGAATGGTGTTCGCCTTGATTGGGGGCGGCGTGGTCTGCAAAAACTGCCGCGCACGCCAACATCAGACCGTCAGCGTCCGACGCGAAGTCATCGACGAGATGCAACGATTGCAATTGTCTGAAACAAAACTGCCAACCGAAGTTTCGCCGCAAGTTTACGGCGAGCTTCGTGCCGTGATGAACCGATACATCCAAGCATTGCTGGGAACTCAACCAAGGATGCAATCATTCTTGCCAACTGCGATCCGGAGGGAACCGAGCGCATGATGCCAAATGCTCCGACCAAACTATCTTTCTGCTCGATACCAACGTCGATTGCCACCGTTGCGATCATCGTCTGCATGTCGATGTTGTTTTCAGGCTGCCAAACGCTTCGGAAAGATCAACCAGAGCCCCATGAACTCCTGTCTTTGGACGGGATAACAGACGGCGAGCCGACTGCGTCGCCCGAGGCATCGATGCCTCGCGGCGAAGTCGTTACGGCGAGCGGCGTGGAGGAATCTGGAGGCGTGGTTCAAGCCGGCGGCGACGTCGTGACGGCAGATGAGCAAGTTTCGGGAAATCGCCTGGTCAATTTTCTTTCGTCGATTCGCGAGGATATCCCGGCCGCCAAGAGCCTTTACCAGCAAGGTGACAAGGCATTCCGCGCTGCCCAAGCCAAGCCTCGCGAAGAAGCCATCGGCGACTATTCGGCGGCAGCGGCCTTTTTCCGCAAAGCGGGCAATGCCGCACCCGGTACGGCTCTGCAGCAAGACGCCATGTTTATGCAGGCTGAAAGCCATTTCTTTGCCGACGAACTGACCGACGCAACGAAGGCCTATCAAAAGCTGCAGAAAGAATTTCCGCGCAATCGACACAACGATCGGATCGCCGCGCGGCTATTTGCGATCAGCAAGTACTGGATCGACGCCAGCAAAGCGGGCTCCGATGCTTGGTACAAAGTCAATTTATTCGATACGAAACGCCCCGGGTACGACTCCAAAGGTCACGCCGTCCGCGTTCTGGATCAAATCCGTTATGACGACCCAACCGGTCGACTGGCCGATGATGCGACCATGGCAGCCGCCGCGGAATACATCCGACAAGAAGAGTACGAAAAGGCGGATGAATTCTTGACGGACTTGCGAGAAACGTTCACTGATAGTGACCACATGTTCCACGCGCACCTGCTGGGGATTCGTTGCAAACTAGAAATTTACGCCGGACCCGATTACAGCGGGTTGGTTCTCGAAGAAGCAAAAACGTTGATCCGCCAAACGCGGTCTCGGTTCCCGGACAAACTGCAGAATCAAAAGTACGCCGATATGGTGGCGCGAGCCGCCAAGGAGGTTTCGTATCATCAAGCGGAACGTTTGGCGCATCGCGCTCGTTTTCGCGAAAAGCGTAGTGAGTACGGTGCCGCCTCGGCGCAGTACGCCAAGATTCTTGAAGAACATCCCTCCACGCCGCAAGCAAAGGTGGCTCGGGCTCGCTTGGGCGAAACTAGCAAGCGTCAGCCAGTGCCCGACCAGCGACTTGCGTGGCTGACCAAAATCTTCCCCGATAGCAAACAGTCGGCCCCTTTGAAGACGATCGATGCCAAGGGGCAGGCACCCGAATCGACCAGCGGGACCATGCTGCGATGATCGCCCTGCATCACCGTTTCGTTCTTGCGACGTTCCTGTTGCTGATCGTTGCCACCGCGGGCTGCGCCAGCTACCAATACGGTGCCGATGCGCTCTTTCCCACAGGCATTCGTACCGTACACGTTCCCATCGTCCGCAACGACACGTTCCGAGACGACTTGGGTGTCCGATTGACTGAGGCGTTGGTCAAAGAGATCGAGCTTCGCAGCAACTACAAAGTGACAAGCGACCCCAACGCCGACAGCACGCTTCGTTGTCGGCTGGTGGGCGAATCCAAACGCGTTCTCAGCGAAGCACGCACGGATGACCCGCGCGCGTTGGAGGCCGCCATCGCCGTCCGTGCCGAGTGGAAGGCCCGCAATGGGCAACTTTTGATGCAAAACAGCGTCACTCCGCTGGATGACACCGCGATCTCGTTCGGGCAAAGTGCTAGATTCGTACCCGAAGCAGGTCAGTCGATCGACACTGCCAACCAGCAGGTGATTGAAAATCTGGCCGCGCGGATCGTTTCTCAAATGGAAATGCGATGGTAGTCGATGACGCGGACCACGACCTGGAATCTAGGCCGACGAAAACTTGATTTGACGGGTCGCCCGTTGGTGATGGGCATATTAAATGTCACGCCGGATAGTTTCTCCGACGGGGGCAAACATCACGCCCCCGCCGCCGCCATCGCTGCCGCCATGCAGATGCAAGCCGACGGCGCTGATATCATCGACATCGGTGGCGAAAGCACTCGGCCGTATTCCGATCCGGTCAGCGTTGATCAAGAACTGCAACGGGTCATGCCGGTCATCGAAGGACTCGCGGGCGAACTTGCGATTCCAATCAGCATCGATACCAGCAAGTCCGCCGTCGCGCTGGCCGCGGCCTCAGCTGGTGCCGAAATCATCAACGATATCACTGGGCTCACTGGCGATCTTGAGATGCCAACTGTCGTGCAACGAAGTGGTGTCGGTGTTTGCGTGATGCACATGCAAGGCACTCCGCAAACGATGCAAGACAATCCGCGATACGACGACGTTGTCCAAGAAATCTATGATGATCTGATCCGGCGACGTCAGGAATGTCTCGACCAAGGGATCCTCCATGATCGGATTTGCCTGGATCCAGGCATCGGGTTCGGCAAAACGCACGATCACAACCTGACCCTGTTACGCGCGACCCATCGATTCGCACAAATGGGCACGCCCATTCTGATTGGGCATTCTCGCAAAGGATTCATCGGCAAACTGCTGGGTGACGCCCAACTTGACCGAACCGCGGGAACACTGGGCGTTTCACTGGCTGTCGCAGCCGCTGGTGCACACGTGATTCGTGTCCACGATGTCCGCGCAACCGCCGAGGCACTACGGCTTTTCGAAGCAAGCGGTGGCTTGACGACGCGTATGGACGCATCCTGAATCAACCAACTGGGTTCAGGAACAAGAAAAAGTGCGGGCGCCGGAGTGAAGACTCACTTCGGGGCGGACCTGGAGCATCAACGGACCGGTAAGCGAACGGACCGGTAGATTCGCGAACGGGTGCATCAGCGAACGGGTGCATCAGCGAACAGGTGCATCCGCGGACCGGACGATTGGCGGTCTGGTGCATCAGCGGACTGGTAGATTGGAATGTAGCTGTCAAAAAGAGCTACATTGCCGATCGCGCAGAATTCAATGACACCAGCAATTTGGTCGCAAACTACTTCGTTGTCGTGCGTTCACGACGATCCGAACCAGTGTCGGCCGATTGCTGCTCTTGCCCGCTGGCGCGATTGGTGTACGAC
>JABDKS010000387.1 GCA_013002105.1 Pirellulaceae bacterium
ATCCAAGGTGGCGACAAGCAGTCGTCGGTCTTCCAGCATTTCGACATGCGGCACTCGTGACATCAGTCGCGACAATCGGCGACGGCTTATCTCGCGGTGGCGAACCCTGTGTGTGCGATGATTGGGCGTGCGATTATTGTGCGTACTACTCTTGCGCGTACGTTTGCCAAACATCATGGTTTGCTCCTTGACCCGTTGCGTTGCTCGTTCTGCGATCAATCACACAACACGAACAGGTGGAGCCAATCCGTCAGCCCTCCTCAGCAAACCATTACCACTTTCCAGCTCCCCATGCTGCTACACCTTTCAACATAGATTTAACGGTCACCCGTTGCACATCAAATTGCGATCACGATGCACGAAATTCATAGAATATGTTCCACGAAACGAACATCTGCTTTTCATTCATCTCCACGACCGATTGATCCGCCAAGATACCTACATCCAACGAGTGTACAAACGCACGCCGAAAGCTGGCGATGATCTGTGCGACTGCGTCCGAATGGACGACGAATGTGCGCGGTGGTGACGCAAGCGGTCGACTCGCAAAACCCGAGCCAAGCAAATTTTCTGAACGCGCAATCCAATCAAGCAAGGCCAAGCACCCACCGTCGCTGGACCGTCCCAGGCAAGTCTCCACCCACCACCTCCACCCACCAACCATTCAGCACTCAAGACCAGCCTCGGAGAGTCTGGCGACTGTATAGGCAACCGATACTCTCACCGTCGCTGGACTGTCCCAGGCCAGCCTCCACCCCACACCTCCATCCACCAACCACTCAACAACCAGCCCTGCCTCCAACCGCACCCCACTCACATCACCACATCGACCAGACACAATCACCCAGCGCCGCAAAAACCTCTCATCGTTCGTCTGGTATCGTACTAATCACCTACTTCACCGAATCGAGTCAGTAACCCGTCCGCCCGTTTTCCGCCGAATCAACACCGCGCTCCGTCCGTATGCCATCGCCCAACGACCTTTCCAACCGTATTTCAGCGGCCAACTCGCTGCTGCAACAGGACATGGTGGAACACGCAGAGAACGAGTTCACCGATATTCTGCGAAGTCACCCGCGGTGCGTCGATGCCATCCTGGGCTTGGTACGCGTCTACGAACATCGCCAGCAGTGGGCCGACGCAGCAAGTGGCTACATCCAGTTAGGGCTCGTTCTGATCGACGAACGTCGGCTAGTCGACGCCGAACAGTCGTTCCAACGTTGCATCGCTCTGGACCCCAAAAACGCCGAAGCACTTTCGCATCTGAGCTTGATTGCTTGGGAAACTCAACAGCTGGACGAAGCCGAACTGCTTGCCCGTCGGGCCTTAGAATCGGATCCCAATCACGCAATCGCCTGGCAGGCCGTCGGTCTGATCGCAGCGCGTCGTTTCGCGTTTGACGAGGCAATCAGCGCTCTGCACACCGCACTGCAAATCCAACCGGATCTAATTCTGGCACACAATCATCTGGGCGTGGCACTCAAGCGGATCGGGAAAATCGATGCCGCGTTGGATGAATTCGAAACCGTGTTGCGTTTGCAGCCCGACAATCCATTCGCGCACTTCAATCGCGCGACGATTTGGCTGAGCCAGAATCGCTTTGACGAAGGCTGGACGGAATACGAATGGCGATTCCTAACCGGTGAAGTCAAACGTCCGACAATACCTCGACCTCGATGGGACGGTTCTCCCACAGTCGGTAAAACGATCATGGTCCACACCGAACAAGGAATGGGCGACGTCCTGCAATTTGTCCGACTGATGCCGCTCTTGAAACAGCGAGGATTCAAAACCGTGATGGCCTGCCCCGATCGACTGCGTCCACTGCTGCAACGGTGCGACGGCATCGACGCCTGGTTTCCGATCGATCAACCCGCCGAAGTCAACTTTGACCTGTACGCCCCACTACTCAGTCTGCCGGGATTGCTGGAGATCACATTGGGCAACTGTCCTTGTGATGTCCCGTACGTTCATGCGGACCCTGACAAGTCGGCGCACGCACGCAACTATCTCGGTGCACTACCGGGACGGAAAGTCGGTATCTGCTGGCAAGGTAGCACTACCTACTCCGCCGACGCATTGCGATCGATCCCGTTGCAACGATTCGCCATTCTGGCCGACATCCCCAACGTCACACTCGTGAGTCTGCAAAAGGGACCCGGCGAAGAACATATGGACTCGGCGGAGAACCAATCGATGACGATACACCGCGTCGACAAACTGGACGACGGCAGTGCCGCGTTTGAAGACACAGCGGGTTTGGTCCAGTATTTAGATTTGGTAATCACCACCGACACGGCCATTGCCCATTTGGCCGGTGCCATGGGTCGACCGGTCTGGGTACCGCTGTCCACCGCAGCCGATTGGCGATGGGGTCACAACCGACAAGATTCGCCGTGGTACCCAACGATGAAACTCTTTCGTCAATCAACCCCCGGCGATTGGGAAAACGTATTCACCAGCATCGCAACCAACCTAAAAGAAATCAGTCGGTGACACCCACCACCTCGATCGCCAAAAAGCCAGCACCCAAGACCAGCCTCGGAGAGTCTGGCGACTGAAAACCCAACCACCTTTTCCACAGTCGCTGGACTGTCCCAGGCCAGCCTCCATCCCACCACACGCGCAATCAACATCGCTGTCAACGAGACCAGCCTCGGAGAGTCTGGCGACTGAAAACCCAACGACCGTTTCCACAGTCGCTGGACTGTCCCAGGCCAGCCTCCAACCCACCCCTCGATCGC
>JABDKS010000394.1 GCA_013002105.1 Pirellulaceae bacterium
GGACAAACGTCATCGAGCTGCGAAAGTCATTCAGCGGAGCAAGAACCTTGCCCAATTCCATCGACGCGCCATCGCCCTTGGCCCACCACTGGTGTTTGTGAAAACCGCAGCCGGCAAACAAAATCGCCATACGTGTCGGCGCTTCGTCCGCGTTTTGCCGCGTCGGCGCTTGCTCGCCCCAAACGGGTCGCGATTCCATCCACGGAAGCGCCATGGTGACACCTAGTCCACGCAGCATCGTACGTCGTGATAGCTGGCTGGCTTTCATTTTGCTATTCCAATGGGAGACTCGGATGGCAATACAGGCGACTTTGCGATGATCTTACGTCTCTCTTACGATTGTATCACGCTGTTGGAGCACTGGATTTCCTACGGATCGCGATTGGACGCAGAACGTCGCTCGCGGAACTGTCGGCTCATAACGATGGATTCCACCGCTACGCGGACGCGATAACCGTTTTGACTTAGCTTTTGCGTCATCTCGTCCAGTAACGGTTCGTCGGATAACCGAATCTCGCGTCCGAGAGCGTATCCCAACAGTTTTCGACAGAACTGACGAACAAAATCATCCTTGCGCTTTTCGATCAGATAGTGGCGCAATCCGTCGACACCGTCGATCCGCGTGCCGTCCATCAGCGTCGCGGTCGTATCGATTGCATCGGCGCGGCGCCGTCCGATTGTGTCAAAACCTTCGAGTGCAAAACCAAACGGATCGATCCGCTCGTGGCATTTGGCACAAGCGGATGTTTTGCTGTGCATTTCGATGAGCTCTCGACCGGTCAACCCAGCGGGCGTCGTTTCCGGTAACGACGGGACATTGGCCGGTGGGCGCGGCAGTCGCTGCCCAAGCAGCGTTTCGTAGATCCAGTTGCCCCGTAGGATCGCACTTGTCCGGGACACTCCCGATTGGCTGGCAAGTACCGATGCCAGCGTGAATACAGATCCTCGGCCATTTTGCTGCACATCGACGCGTCGCCATCGGGACCCCGCTACACCTTCGATACCATAGTGGCGGGCGAGCCGCTGGTTGACCAAGGTATGCGTTCCATCGATCATATCGGTGACTTTGCGATCGTTTCGAAACAGGTCTTCAAAATATTGCACTGCTTCTTCCTGGATGTCATCGCGAATCGATGCAAATTCCGGAAACAGGGTTTCGCTCTTTTCGGTCGTCGTTGCAAAATCGCGTACGTGAAGCCATTGGCATGCAAAGTGAATGGCTAGCCGACGGACGCGCTGATCATCCAGCATTCGCGTGATTTGCGTTGCGAGCGTTTGATAATCGGATAGTTCATTCCCCTGGGCAATGTTTGTTAGTGCCGCGTCCGGGATCGATGACCAAAGAAAGTAGCTCAGTCGTGTGGCCAATTCGATGTCGGTTACCGGTGCCGACGGGACCTGATCCCCACTTGATTCGATTCGATACAAAAACGCAGGAGAAGTCATCACGCGAGTCAACAGCAAGTGCATCGACTCAGTTGCCGGAATTTGTTCGTCGCGCAGCTGTTGATAAAAACTGCGCAATGCTTGCTTCTCGTTGGCGTCAAGTGGCCGTCGCCATGCTCGCGCTGCGAACTGAATCACCGCGTTTACCTGCACTGACTCAGCAGACTTCAGTCGTCGTTGAAATTGTTGGGCTCGTTGGGCGATTGGTTCGACCATGGGGCTAAAGACACTTTCCAAGTCAGGTCGATCCTGCGTGGCGAATTCGCGTATCTGCTCCAGTGCGACCACCATTTTCAATGGTTCGTGACTGACAAACAGGAGTTCCTCCCAAAGCCGATCCAACCGTCCGGTCTCTTTGTCGCTGAGCATCAGGCGCCGCAAGTGTTCGTCTTCACGATGAAACAAGGTCAACGTGACGCCTTCGTCCACAGGAACGATTTGTGGATAACAAAGTGTTTCGGGAAACAAACGACGAAATCGATCAAGCTCTTGCTCGATCCTTGCCGCTGAGCCGCTGCTGACAAGAATCGGATGCGCAGCGGTTAAACCATCGGGTATGTCGGTGTTGATCAGTGCGAATACCTGGGCACACGATGCCTGGTCGCCGTTCACGACGGCGGACGTAACAAACTCGGCGTCTCGCGTGATGGATGGGTGGAGTTCATAGGTCACTTGTTCGTTGGCATTCTGGTCAAGATCTTTCGGATCGACTGGTTGCTCGATCATAGCGATCCAATCGAGCGGACCCGTCCAAGAAAGTAGTTGCGACCGTAGCTGTTGATCCGCCTGACTGAGCCCGTCGCGATCCGTCGTCGTCAAAGTTTCAGCGACGGCCTGGGCATGTTGCATCGTTTTCGCAGACGGCGCGTTATCACGCACCGATCGTCGCCATCGGGCAAGCGATGAATCAGGCGATGGGAGTGGATCGTGATCGCTTTGCGTGGTTGATTTGCAAAAATGCCAAACGTCGGCATTGCCGTGGGAGTCACTGAGTGGATTGCCGCTGGCGACGCGGTCGACGACATCTACATCCAAGTCCCACTGCGGCAACGATTGGTTCAGGGGCGTCAAACGCATCGTCACGTGGGTCGAGTCGCATACGTGTGAGTTGTCGCGAGCATTGATGATTAAGGAGACGACATCTCCTGGATTTACCGACAACGAACTTGTCGACTTGAAATGTTCTCGTCCGCCGTTTTCGATTGTTCCGCCGGTAATGGATGCATCGATGCCGGCCGATAGGTGGCGAATCGACCAGGCGATGCCGTTACCACAAACGCCGTCGGCGTCGGCGACCGTGACTTCGATGTGATACCGACCGGTGATCGGACTTCGCCAGGCGATTTTGATATCTTCACCGGGTGACGGATGGACAACGATGCCACGTGCTGGAATCGTGAGTGTCAGAAAACGAATTGGGTCGTCTGAGCGATTGGTCAGCAGACTGGTCGTTGTGTCCGTTCCCCAGCCACTGACTTTGGCGTGGTCATGGACATTGGTCAGAGGTTTGGACAATTGGCCAGTGATTTTCGTCTCATTGCTCCGATTCAAAGCGATGTAATCAATCCACTTGTTCAGCAGTTCCGGATTCAAATCATGCTCGTTGGCCAGTTCCGTAACACGCGTGTCGGAATCGAGTTCTTGCCGTACGGCGTGCAAGTAGTCGGCGGTTCGTGCAATTTCGGCTTGAATCAAGCCTGGTAGGCGTTTGGACAAGGTCGCGGCTTGTTGCAGCCCGATAGACTTGTGATCGCGAAACTCCAGTCGTGGCCGAACCCAAAGAATCTTGGCGGGCAGATGATCTTTCGCGATGTCATTTGTCGCGAGAGATAGGTTGGTGCCGGATTCATCCTCGGTGGTCGGGAGCGGTACTCGAAATTCCTGCCGTTGCGTGATTGGCGACGCAGGTTCCATCCATGACTTCGATGTTCCATCAGGCCGCAAATGTCCGACGACATTGAATTTCCACAGCGACTGCTGCCACAATGCGATTTCATTGGCAAGCGGCGTTATGTCTTGAGGTCCAGATTGACGAACACGATCTCGAAAATGCTTGATCAGAAACGACGGCTCGGTCGGAGGATCGTTGATCACAGTCCAGAGCTCATGTAAGTACTTCGGACTGAGTTTATGATCAGCCGCAACTTGATCGATCGTTTGTTGGCCGGTGCTCAGTTGCCGGCGATTTCCAACCAGAGCGCGCAGATACTGCTGAACCGGTAACCCGCCACCTCGATTCGCGTTAAATTTGATGCCAGGTAGCTGAATCTTCTGCGCGGTTCGCTCACTGGTGTAGGTTTGATAAATCGTACGGATTTCGCGTAGCAATTCGTCTGTTTGGTCACGCTGAGTTACCGCCGCGGAAAATCTGATGCCATCGGGTAGAAGCACCACGTGCTGAGCGATTTCCTTAGCGGCATCGACGTATTTGCGTAACAGCGAGGGTGACATTACCAACGCATCGCCCACATTGTTGAATCCCTCGCCAGCTGCTCCGTCAATTGGGAATTCAGCGGTCGGATCAATGGACTCCACACCCGTCAAGTCACGAATTGTGTACAGGTATTCCGCGTTGCTTAAACGTCGCAGCACGACTGGTCCCGGGTCGCCTGCCCTCGCCTCGGCTTCCGCGGACAAAAATCCCCGTAACCAAGATTGCAGCTGTTTGAATTGCGCATCATTTGGTTGCGGTGAGTCTTTGGGCGGCATTTGCGCCGAATCGAGCATTCGTCTTACGCGAATCCAATCGGGTACACCGTTGCGTAAATCGGCAGCCGATTTGTAACGCGACAAATTGATGTCAGCTTCGGCGCGATCTTCGCTGTGACATTCGACGCAGTACTGCTGGATTAATGGTCGTATGTCCGACGCAAAATCGGCAGGACGCGCGGTTGACGTGATCGCGACGATCAACAGTGCAGACCCGATCACGCGATTCATCTATAGACCTCTACAGGATGTCGGTCTCAGCGAGTGGGTTTTGGATTCGTTGCCATATCAAAACAATTGATCGACATGGCATGCGATGCGTTATGCGGC
>JABDKS010000402.1 GCA_013002105.1 Pirellulaceae bacterium
CTCAGCAATACATCGTTTCCCAAGAGCGGGATCCCGACGGAGGCAGCCGACGAAGTAGTAGCGGCAGAGGATCGCGCAGGCAAAACCAGAGAGGGAATCCGCAAGGCGATCGGCCGCCGATGCGATCCGGCCAGCAGGCTGAACGGATGTTTGATCAGCGAGATCGCGACGGGGATGGAAAACTATCCCGCAGCGAGTTGCCACCACCGATGCAGCAAATGATGGAGCGCGGCGATCAAAACAACGATGGCGCGATTGACCGTGAAGAATTCGGGCAAATGATGGCGCGCCGTCGGCGCTAGCAGCCGGGTTTGGCGTTCGGCTGAAGATCGTCGTCGAGCCAGATCGTCGTCGTGCCAGAACATCCTACCGATGGACCGCTGTCCGGAAAATCGCAAGCTCGTTTCCGACCCTTGCGAAGCAGGGTGAATTCAGGTTGTTCGGATTTGCGTGTGCTCGTCCTGAGATAGCTCGTTCTACAAATCGTTTTTGCGAACCTCACGCAAACGATTTGTCATTTTTTGCCGAAATCGTCTCACGGTCGCGACGTGATCGGGATCAGTTGCCAAATTGGTAAACTGGTGCGGATCGGCCTGTGTATCGAACAATTCATATCCCGCCGATGCATTTTCGTTGTATTGAATGTACGCCCAGCGGTCTTCCCGCAACAAAAATCCTTTGCGCATTGGTGCGACACTGAATGCGGCATCACGAACGGTCAAGGATGGGTCGTCCAACAGTGACGAAATGTCTTTGCCTTGCAAACGTTCGGGGACTTCCAGCCCACACAGCTTGGCTGTTGTGGGGAACAAATCGATCAGCTCGGTCAGGCTGTCGCAGACCGCAGGCTTTTTACCCGGTACGTGGATGATCAGTGGCACGCCGGCCGATTCGTCGCGTAAGGATACCTTTGCCCAGAAATCGTGCTCGCCCAAGTGATAACCGTGATCGCTGGTGAAAATGACGATCGTGTTATCGGCCATCCCTGATTCATTTAATGCCGCCATCACCTTGCCGACCTGTGCGTCCATGAACGCCACCGAAGCGTAGTAGCCGCCGACCGCTTTTTTCTGCCGTCGAATATCCATTTTCATGTTCGCGCTAGTCTTGTAATTAATGCCGGGTTTGGGAATATCGTCCCAGTCATCTTTGACTTTCGGCGGCAACACCATCGTGTCGTAGGGTTTGAACGGCGGGAAATAGCTGCTCGGAGCCACGAATGGGACGTGGGGACGCACGAATCCGACACCCAGCCAAAACGGCGTGTCAGCATGTTTGGATCGATGGGTACGGATTAATTCGACTGCCTTGGCTGCCGTGATCCCATCGCTATGAATCTCGTCGCCTCCGTCCGCTTCGACCACAACAAACGTGTTGCCGCCGACGACCGGCAGTTTGCCGTCAGGATTGTTCTCCAAGGTCTCGCCGTCACCGGGTGCTTTCCATTCCGGTCCGGGAGAATTGAACCGCTCGGTCCAGGACAATTCGTCGTCGGCCCCGTTGTAGAAATCATCGTCGCGACCGTCGCCCAATTCCACGCCACCAGGCACGCCCATGTGAAAAATCTTGCTCACACGCGCTGCGTAGTAGCCGTTGTTCTTGAAATGCTGTGACCACGTCGCACGATTCCCCAGTTTTGGTCGAGGGTTGTTATAGCCGAGTGCTCCGGTGGCATGCGGATAGTAACCCGACATAAACGACGCGCGAGACGGACCGCAGTAAGTTCCCTGGCAGTACGCGCGCGTAAAGCGTGTACCCCGAGCAGCGATCGCGTCGATGTTGGGCGTATTGCAGACGGTATTGCCATAACACGACAGCGCTGTCGCTGTCAGGTCGTCGGAAATCAGGAACAGAACGTTCATTCGCGTGTCGTCTGCATCCACTTGGGTGGCAAATGACGATGCAAAACAGAGCAGCAGGACGGACAGCAGGGATCGATTCATAGTTAGCTGGGGGTAAGTCGGTGACTTCTTATCGCGTGTTTCACATTGGAATAGACTATACGCCTGAGCGGCTCGTGTGTTGAACTGGCGGGCAACGTCTGCGGCAAACGATTGTCCTGTCCGCTACTGGCTCCTCTTTCAGGCAATTTCACGCAATGGTATCGATGACGCGACGAACCATCCGGCTGATCTTCGGTTTCTTTGTCATCGGATGGACGCTCGGTTGTACCAACGCGACGCATGGAGAAATGTTGCAGTGGAGTGAGTTGGCGTCGCTGCCCAATGAATTGGGCGTCGCTGGTCCTTTTGCAGGCGTTCACAATGATGCATTAATCGTTGCTGGCGGCGCCAATTTTCCCCGGCCAATCTGGGAAAGCGACAAGGCTTGGTACGACGACATTCATGTACTGACGAAAGAGGGTGACGCATTAAAGTGGCACGATGGTGGCAAGCTGCCCCGCGCAACTGGCTACGGAGCCGCCGTATCCACAGATGCCGGTGTGGTCTGCATCGGCGGCAACGATGCGACCAATACATTCGATCACGTTTTTTTGCTCAGCTGGGACGCTGACAAAAAAAGCATCAAAACAACGCCCTTTCCCACCCTGCCAAAGCCCTGCGCGTTCACCGCTGCAGCACTCGTCGGCAACGTTATCTACGTGTGCGGTGGACAATCTGGCCAAGCTCTCGACACCGCGATGAATGACTTTTGGTCGCTCGATCTCGCGCGGGTGAGCAACGATGACTTTCAGTGGCAGACACGTCAGCCCTGTCCGGGCCCCACACGAGCGTTGAATCTGACCGTCCATCAGCACAATGGCTATGACGATTGTGTGTACGTCATCAGCGGGCGTCGTCAACAAGGTGACGAAACGCTGTTCTTGACCGATACATGGGAGTACAACACGTCGACGGATCTCTGGAGACAACGGGCTGATGTACCGCACTGTGTGATGGCGGGCACGGCGATCGGTATCGGCCAAAGCCATCTGTTTGTGCTCGGCGGTGCCGATGGATCCAACTTTCGCCACGGTGCGAGTCTGCAAGACAAACATCCGGGCTTTCCAAAAAAGTCATTCGCCTATCACACAATCACCGATACCTGGATTCAGTCAGGAGAGATACCGGCCAACCACGTTACGACGGTCGCGGTCAAGTGGGATGATGCAATCATCATTCCCAGCGGCGAAATCCGACCCAAAGTTCGCTCGCCGGTGATCTGGCGTGTCGTACCGGTCACCGACGATCGCGGCTTTGGCACGATCAACTACATCGTCTTATTTGGCTACTTGTTGGCGATGGTCGGTGTCGGTGTCTACTTTGCGCGCCGCAACGTCAATACCGATCAGTATTTTCGTGGCGGCAAAACAATTCCATGGTGGGCCGCGGGATGTAGCATCTTTGCCACCATGCTCAGTTCACTGACGTTCACCGGAATTCCATCCAAGGCATTCGCGCAAGACTGGGTGTTTGCCGTGGGCAATATGATGATTCCGGTCGTCGCCGTGGTCGCCGTTTTTGTTGCACTGCCGTTCTTTCGTGCGATCGACGCCACCAGCGCGTACGAGTATTTGGAGAAGCGATTCAATCGCAGCGTACGATTGTTCGGAAGCCTGAGCTTTACGCTGTTTCACGTCTTTCGAATGGCGGTGGTGATGTCGCTGACCGGCCTGGCCTTGGCCGTGGCGACGCCGTTGACGCCGACGCAGAGTGTCTTGTTGATGGGCGTGTTGAGCATTGTCTACTGCACGATGGGTGGTATCGAAGCAGTCATTTGGACCGACACGGTTCAAACCGTTGTGCTGCTTGGCGGTGCGTTGGTCGCGATTGGCTTTTTGGTCAGCGGGATTGATGGCGGATTCGGTGGATTGATTTCGATCGGTACAGCGGCTGACAAATTCAACATCGCCAACTTGCATTGGGATGCCACCGATGCGCGAGTGGCCCTGTGGGTTGTGATCATCGGGGCGATCGCCCAGAACCTGTCGTCCTACACTGCCGATCAAGCGGTGGTGCAGCGTTACATGACCACGCCGGATCAAAAGTTGGCGGCCAGATCGATTTGGCTCAACGCGTTGCTCGCGATCCCGGCTACGTTGATATTCTTTGGCATGGGTGCCGCGCTATTTGCTTTTTATCACAGTCATCCGGAGAAACTCAGTCCGACCATGACCACCGATCAGGTGTTCCCCCTGTTCATTGCTCGCGAGATGCCCATGGGTATCGCGGGTTTGCTTGTCGCGGGGATTTTTGCCGCCGCGCAGTCGACCGTTTCGACCAGCATGAATTCGACGGCCACGTCGATCGTGACCGATTTTTTGCGGCCACTGAATTTTTGCAAGTCCGATCACGGTTACCTGAATGCTGCACGTTTTTTGACTTTCTTGCTGGGTGTGTTGGGAACGCTGCTGGCAGTCGTCTTTGTCGATCCCGATATCAAGTCGCTGTTCGATCAGTTCATCAAGGTGATCGGATTGTTCATGGGCGTCTTGGGCGGGCTGTTTGTGTTGGGAGTGATGACGCGATCGGCTAATGGACCGGGCGCACTGGTCGGTGCGTTTTGTGGTGCAGGTGTCATGTATGGGCTTTGGCGGTATTCGCCGATCAACGGATATCTGTATACGGCGGCCGGCATCACGTCGTGCGTCATGATCGGGTTATTGGCCAGCCATGTCGTGGGCCGACCACCAGAGAATATTGATGGATTAACGATCTATACGATTCGCCAAACACCCGATGGTGAACACCCTGCGATGGCGGCGACCTCATGAGCGATCTGCGGACCAGCGTCGGGCGTGCCGAATTGATGGCGATCTATCGTGACGGACTGCTCGATGACACGTTGCCTTTTTGGATCGATCGATGCGTCGATCGCCAGCATGGCGGGTTTATGATGGCGTTGGATCGAGACGGCACGTTGGTCGACACCGACAAGGGCGTTTGGCAGCAGTGTCGGTTCACGTGGTTGCTGGGTGAACTTTACAACCGAGTCGAGCCGCGGGGTGAGTGGCTGGAATTGGCCCAACATGGCATCGACTTTATTCAAGCGCACTGTTTTGATCCCGACGACGGTCGGATGTGGTTTCATCTGACGCGGGAAGGTCAGCCGATTCGCAAACGGCGCTACGCCTATAGCGAAAGTTTTGCGGCGATCGCGTTTGGCGAATTAGCAAAAGCAACTGGCCGAGACGACTATGCGGCGAAAGCAGAATCAACCTTTCAGCGTTTTGTTGACCACAACCTGAATCCGCAAGGCGTCCAGCCCAAGTTTACCAGCGTCCGCCCAACGCGAGGCATCGGATTCCCGATGATCACCATCGCTACCGCCCAGCAACTGCGAGACTCGATCCAGTTGGATTCGGCCAACGACTGGATCGATCGTAGCATCGATGCGATCGCGTCGTTTCATTGCAAAAATGACCTCCAATGCGTGATGGAGACGGTGGGTGTCGATGGGCAAGTACTCGATCACTTCGACGGACGCACGCTCAACCCCGGACATGCGATCGAAGGAGCCTGGTTCGTCATGACCGAGGGCGAACATCGTGGCGATCCATCACTGATCGATCTGGGCTGCCGCATGCTGGACTGGATGTGGCAACGCGGTTGGGATTGCGAGCATGGAGGCATGCTTTACTTTGTTGACCTGCACGGCGGCGCGGTCCAAGAGTACTGGCATGACATGAAATTCTGGTGGCCCCATAACGAAACGATCATCGCAACATTGCTGGCGTATCAGCTGACCGGCAACGAAAAGTATGCGGCTTGGCATCGCCAAGTTCACGACTGGGCATACAAGTTTTTTCCCGACACCCAGTATGGCGAATGGTTCGGTTATCTCCATCGCGACGGCAGTCGCAGCAGCACCCTGAAAGGAAACCTATGGAAAGGACCCTTTCATTTGCCGCGGATGCAACTGGAGTGTTGGCAAAGATTACAGTAGGAGCCAACCGACGCGCCGAGCGCGTGTCGCGAAACGATGCTGGTGCCAAGCCGACTATCGTTGCGGAGCACTGCGGCCACTGGCTTTGGATCGATCCAACGCGGCCTTCAAGTCACTGGCGATCTCCGGGTGCGCACGAACCACATTTTGTGTTTCTCCGGGGTCGCTCGCCAAGTTGTAAAGCTGTGTTTTGGCGTCCAGATCGCCACCGGACAGTTGGAAGGGTTTCAACTGGGGACCATCGTAGTTGTTGCCGCCTGATCCGGGGTGATCGAGATACTTCCAATCGCCCCGGCGAATCGCCAGCGCCAGACGAATCGTCTGATGCAATGTGAACGGTCGGACCGGCACGTCGGGGTCCTGGGATCCGAGCAGAACGGGCAAAAAGTCGAAACTGTCTTCGGCAGCATCGTTCGGCAGCTTTGCGCCGACAACGGCAGCGCAGGTTGCCATCACGTCGGTCAAGCAAAACGTTTGGTCGGTTTCACTACCCGCTTGGATTTTGCCCGGCCAGGACGCGATCATGGGGACACGGTGTCCGCCCTCCCAGTTGTCGCGTTTCATTCCACGCCACGGTCGCGCGCCGTCGTGCTGATGATCTTTGCGCATCGCGATCACTGTGGGTACTTCGGGGCCATTGTCACTGGAGAAAATCACCAACGTGTTATCGGCGACGTTTAATTCATCGAGTGTTTTCATCAATTCACCGACCACGTGGTCGAGTTCAAAAATAAAATCGCCGTGCGGACCGGATTTCGTTTTTCCTTTCATGCTGTCGGCGGGAAACGACGGCAAGTGAACGGCTTGGGTCGAATGAAATAGGAAAAACGGTTTATCGGGCGTTTGCTGAACGTGTTGCTTCAAGAATTTCTTGCTGTGTTCCAAGAACACCAGATCGACCTCTTCCAGGTCAAAATCCGGTGCGATCATGCCCGGGCGGTTGTCTTTGGAGTAGGGATGCTTTGGCAGCGGCGAACGATCGACAATTCCCGTGGGTGGAACGGGCACGCGATCTCCATCGATCCAAGCGTAAAGCCAATCGGTGGTTGGACAACAAGCGGTCCCAAAAAAATGATCAAACCCGCGATGAATGGGCGAATCGGTAATCGGGCGTGAGTAATCGATTCGCCGGACGGCGTCCAAACCGTTTTTCTGAATCGGTTCTCCCGCTTTGTCGTAAAACGTTAGACCGACATGCCACTTGCCGATCGCTGCGGTCTTATAGCCTTTGTCTTTCAACATTCCCGCGATGGTCAATCGGTCCGGTGTGATCAGGTTTGGGCCGCCCGCGCCGGTAAACACACCGGCGTAATTCAACCGAAAGGCCATGTGTCCGGTCAACAGACTGTAGCGCGTCGGTGTGCACACGGTTGACGGACTATGTGCGTCGGTGAATCGCATGCCTTGTGAGGCAAGTCGATCGATGTGGGGAGTCGGTATTTTGGATTCTGGGTTGTAACAACCGATGTCACCGTATCCCAAATCGTCCGCCAAGATCACGACGATGTTCGGAAGGGTTTTGTTGATCGTATCCGTCGTCGCGGCGTGCAGTGATGAATTGGAATTTGTCAGCGACCAGCAAAGGACGATTGCCAGCGTCAAGGCAGTCGATAGCGCTTGTACGATTTGATTTCGCTGACAGAAATTCTTCGATCGATACTTGGACTCAACGGTGGCATAGAAAATCATGATGTGTGTCCTGGCGGCAGAGGATTCGAGGTGAACAAAGGGGGGATGCAACAGTGGTTGCGAGCTGGGTGGATCGACCATTGGAATCGATTACGCGGGGTCAATTGGCAAAGTGAACTGAAATTTTCCGCAACCCGCGTCGGCGATGACATTCAATTTGCCGTGGTGAGATTCGATAATGGACCGGCTGATAGCCAGGCCAATGCCCATGCCGTCGGCTTTGGTCGTCACAAACGGATCGAAAAGATGGTCCAACGCACTAGGATCGACGCCTGGCCCTGAATCGGTCACTGTCACGCAAATCACGTTCTCACTGGCTTCAGCTTCGATCAGCAATTCCCGCTGCCCCATCGAATGATCTTCCATCGCGTCGCAGGCATTTCGAATCAGATTGACGAGTACCTGTTCGATTTGAATTTTGTCCGCTGTGACCCGAGGTAGCGTCTGGCAACATTGTGTGGTCACGTCGTCAACGATTTCGCGAGTCCGACTTTCGGTCAACAACAGCGATTCCGAGATTGCATCACAAATATCGAACGTTTGATATTTGCTTCCCGGGCGACCGAATCGTCGCAATCCCTTGATAATGTCACCGATTCGATGCGTCTGTTCAGCGATCCGCGCGGCCCAATCGCGTAGCTGTTGTCGATTCTCCGAAAAATCCAAATCGTTGTCCAATAGTACTTGCGACGCGGCAGAGAAGTTAGCGATGGTGGCCAGCGGCTGATTGATCTCGTGAGAGATACCCGCCACCATTTCGCCCAAAGCCGACACACGTGCAATGTGTGCTAACTGCCGCTCCTTCTCTTGCAACTGCGACTCGGCTTGTTTGAGTTCAGTGACATCCCGTCCGATCGCTTGGTAGCCGAGAATTCGATCCTGGTCATCCAACAGTACCCGTCCTCGCCATTCTTCCCAGCGTTGACTTCCCGTGGGGTGTTCAACGCGAACCATGTGTGAACGTGTGGGCATTTGAGTGGTCAGATTCGTGACGCTCGTCTGCACACGCTGGATCACGGGCTTTGGCAATGCATCAGCGAATTGGCCATTGCCTGGCAGCGATTGCCCATTGGCACGTAGAAACGCTTCGTTGACGAACTCGATTTCAGCATCGGCGTTAAAGCGGACGATATATTCGGTTTGATCTTCGACGATGGACCGATACCGAATTTCGCTTGCTGTAGCCCGGGATTCGGCTGCAATTCGTTCTTGAATCTCTCGTCGCAAGTGTTCATTCGAAGCGTTCAGTTCATTGGTTCGCTCCGACACACGGTCTTCCAAGGCAGCGTTGGAGTTTTGAAGCTGTCGTTCGGCGACGGTGAGTTTTTCGTTGGTTGATCGGAGCGAAGATTCGCGGCGGTACACCCGCGCGGATTGCACGATGACCAGACTTAACGTCAACATCGAAAAGCCCAGCAAAGCTTGAAACCACGCGCGTTGCCAAAGTGCGGGAATGACGCGGAATTTTGCCAGCGCCGGTGACTGATCGATATTGAAGTCGCGATCGCGGGCACGAACTTGTAATTGATACTCGCCCGCGTCCAGGCCCGAAAATTTGGCCAAGGTTTGTTTCGTAAACGGCGACCATGGCTGATCATTCAGCCGCCAAGAGTACGTGAGTTCTTTTGCTGGTGTCCTGTCCCATGCCGCGATACCGGTCCAGGCAAACAGTGCATCGTCACCAACTGGAATCTGCGAGACTTCTGATTCAAGTCGTGTGTCGGGTGCCGCGCGGTCGGGGAGATACCTGTGTGTTTGGAACAGGCCCGGTTTCTCGTGATTCATGCTTTCCGCAGCGGCTTGCTTGGCAGAAATTTTTCCCAGCGGTGAGCCATTGATCCAGATGGCGTTGTCGGGTGATTGCCGCAACCCGTGATAGTCTGCCAACTTGGCCAAGTCGGTCGAAAAAGCTGTGCGATTCCAATTCTTGCCATCGTAGCGATCAAATCCGGCAGGCGTGTGGACCAGTACCGTGCCGTCGTTGATCGGTAATACGTTACGGATTCGGTTACCGGACAGGCCATCGTTCTCGTCAAACCAGATTGGCGGTGACTCGCTCGATAACTCTCCGTCCATTCGCATTAAGCCATAGTTGCGAGTGCCCACCCAGAGATTGCCGTCTTGGTCGGACGCGACGGCGTCACAATAGCCGTGCGCTTTACCCGGAACGCTTTTCAAGTCACCAAATTTATCGTTGGGCTGAATCTGCACCAAGACGGGACCACCAAACCAAACCGAACCGTCGCGTGTTTGCGCGGCGCCGTAGGTAAAGGTCAAACGATTGGTTGGTAGAAAGTGTTTCCATTGGTCGCCGTCAAATCGGACGACCCCACCGAGCATCTCGTCGTTTCCTTTGCCAACCGTAGCAGCACCAAACCACATGCGACCGTCACGGTCTTCCAGCACAGCACGCCGATCGACGGTCCACGAAAGTCGGGGATGCTCCTTGAGTGACCACCTGCCCTCGGACAATCGGCAGGTCGCGGCGATGCCACGATGACTGCCCGCCGCCCAGACCTCACCCGACCGAGCCGCCACCACCGCCATTGGTAGACTCATCAACCCGTCGCTCTGATCGAATTCCCGCCATGAATCACCGTCGCGACAGATTACCGATTTGCGATTGGATAGAAACCACTGTTTGCCGCGGGCATCACTGTCTTGGTAAAGGATACCGTCGTAGCTGGTCCAGCGACCGCCCTGTTGTTCGACCCGCAACGCTGTGGCGCCCTTGCCCGCAACCCAAACCGCGCCATCAGTGGTTTGTGTGACCAGGATATCGTTGCCGAAAATCTCGAATTCTTGCGTCGAACGTGTCTGCGCAATGCCGTCATGGATCGTGACAAGAGCTCCATTGGATCCAACCAGTAGATCACCATTTCGGAGCGAACAGATGGACGACTGAATTGCCCGCTGTAAGTCGATCGTGCTCCATCGCCGACCGTCAAATTGAACCAGCGCGGACGTATTGGTGTTCCGGCTAACCGCTGCGACACCGTCGGGGGTTGCCGTCATGCTGGGAACGGCGACACGGGGCAGATCATGATCATCGGTATGATGCGTCCACTGCAGCGATTCACCGGGACGTCCAATCATCGAAATGATTTTTCCTGCACGAGTCGCGAACCACATGGTTTGGTCCGGACCTTGTGCAATCCGGTAGGGTCGAAAAATCTGCAAGTCGTCAGTTCCAGCTGTCTCTGCGGTCAATGTTACGGTGCGATTTTCTTCGACTCCTCGGCGCGAAACCGATAGCTGGATTTCGCTGCCGGGTTCCGCATGGAGTTCGCGCTGAAAGACCGTCAAACGATCTTCACCGTTGACGCCCACGATTTGATCACCGACCTGCAATCCGGCGCGCGCGGCAGGACTATCTTTCGCGAGATCAATAATGATCTGTCCACGGGGCACGGGACCGTAGACATAGATGCCGATTCCGTCAGACCACCGACCCTTTTGAGACATTGTGACAGGGACGATTGTCAGCGATCCCCCGGATTCGGTTCGAAGCGCGTCGGCAACTGGCGGTGCGGCGTAAAGCGTTCGTGTTTGTTCCGCGGGCGACCGTTCCGGGTTGCCGATCTGCAATGCCCCCCAACTAGTTGCGCACCACAAGCTGCCCCGGGCATCCGCTATCAAGCTTTCGATGATCCAATCTCGATCGC
>JABDKS010000515.1 GCA_013002105.1 Pirellulaceae bacterium
AATGCATGGTGCCCGTGATCCTGCTGTCCGACGGCTACATCGCCAATGGCAGCGAGCCGTGGAAAATCCCAGAGGTCGCCAAGCTGCCTCCGATTAATATCCAGCATCCAGAGGGCACCGATGGCACGGAGCCGTTTATGCCGTACGCACGCGATGAAAATCTGGCACGTCCGTGGGCGATCCCGGGTACCGCAGGGTTGATGCACCGCGTGGGCGGTCTGGAAAAGGAAGACGGAACCGGCAACGTCAGTTACGATCCCGAAAATCACCAATTGATGACCAACCTGCGTGCCGAGAAGGTTGCCAAGATTGCGGAGCGAATTCCCGAGCAGCAAGTCTTTGGGGAAACCTCCGGGGACGTGCTGGTGGTTTCCTGGGGCGGCACCTATGGGTCGTGTCACACGGCGGTTCAGCGTTGTCAGGCAGCCGGTCATCGAGTCAGCCACGCGCACATTCGATATTTGAACCCCATGCCGTCGAACATCGGAACGCTGCTGCGATCGTTCAAAACGGTTTTGGTTCCCGAACTGAACATGGGGCAATTGCGTCTGCTGTTGCGGGCCGAGTACTTGGTCGATTGCATCGGCATCAACAAGGTTCAAGGCAAGCCGTTTACTGTGACCGAATTGGTCGCAGCAATCCAAGATCACGCATCCGCAAAATCCACTCACAAAGCGAAAAGCAAAGCGGGATAAGCTCGGCACGATTGATTTCGCGCCCCGTTGGTATCCGCTCTTCGCTCCCAGTTATTAATTCACACGATTATGAATCTTCCAGTCCTAAAAGCCGCTGATTTTGCCTCCGATCAAGATGTTCGCTGGTGCCCTGGTTGCGGTGACTATTCGATTTTAGCGCAGATGAAAAAGGTGCTGCCCGATTTGGGTGTGCCGCGTGAAAAAATTGTGTTCATCAGTGGAATCGGATGCAGTAGCCGGTTTCCGTACTACATGAACACATATGGAATGCACAGCATCCACGGTCGTGCACCAACGTTTGCGACCGGTTTGAAATCGACCCGTCCGGATTTGATGGTTTGGGTGATCACCGGTGATGGTGACGCGTTGTCGATTGGCGGTAACCACTTTATCCACGCGTTGCGTCGGAATTTGGATGTTAACATCATCCTGTTTAACAATCGCATCTACGGTTTGACCAAAGGTCAGTACAGCCCGACCAGCAAAGAGGGCCAAGTGACCAAGAGCACGCCGATGGGTTCGATCGATCATCCGTTGAGCCCGCTGTCGGTCGCCCTGGCGGCCGAAGCGACTTTTGTTGCTCGCAGCATGGACGCCAACGTCAAACACCTGGGCGAAATGCTCAAGCGTGCCGCAGCCCACAAAGGAACTTCGTTGGTCGAGGTCTACCAGAATTGCAATGTCTTTAATGACGGTGCGATGGCGTACGCCCAAGAGAAAAAACAGCGTCCTGAGAACACGGTGGAATTGGAGCACGGCAAACCGCTGATCTTTGGTGCCAAGGGTGACAAGGGTATCCGTTTGGTCGGAAACCATCTGGAGATTGTCAGTACGGCGGACGTGCCGGCAGACGATTTGCTGATCCATGACGAAAAGGACATGAATCCGTCGATCCAAATGATGCTCGCACGCATGCGTTATCCGGAGATGCCCGAACCAATGGGAGTGTTGCGGGCGGTCGAAGGGGTCGCGACCTATGACGATCAAATTAATGAGCAAGTTGCTGCAGCCAAGCAATCCAAGGGCTCAGGTGACTTGCAGGCACTGATCAGTTCCGGCGATACTTGGGACGTCGCCTAAGGTTGCTTTGGCACGGTTGGTAGTAGATTCATCGCGTCTCACTGCTCGGTTTCTAAATCGATCGGGCATTCGCTAGCGCTAGAGCCTCATTTTGCTCGAGCCAATACAGTACAAGTCATTTAGCTTAAATAAGGAAGTGAAGCATGCCGCGCGGAAAAACCTACGACAACGCAGCCTTGGCAATCGGCGATACTCCGATGATTCAGATCAACCGACTGACTGGTTCGGGTGACGCCACTGTGTTCGCGAAATGTGAATTCTTTCAACCGCTCAATAGCGTCAAGGATCGGATCGGCGCTGCGATGATTGCCGCCGGCGAAAAGGATGGCAAGATCACCGCCGATACACACGTGATCGAACCAACCAGCGGCAACACCGGCATCGCATTAGCATTCGTATGTGCCGCCAAAGGATACAAACTGACGTTGACCATGCCCGAATCGATGTCGGTCGAACGTCGCGCTCTGCTGCGTGCCATGGGCGCGAACCTGGTGCTGACACCTGCGGGCGAAGGCATGAAGGGTGCAATTGATCGCGCGGCCGAGTTGGTCGACAGCACGCCCAACGCCTACATGCCGCAACAATTCGAGAACCCAGCCAACCCGGCGATCCACGAAGTCACAACTGGGCCGGAGATTTGGGAAGACAGCGGACAGAACATCGATGCGATCGTCGCGGGTGTGGGCACAGGTGGAACGATCACCGGTGCAACGCGTTTCCTGAAATCCAAGAACCCTGATTTCAAAGCTTACGCGGTGGAACCGAAACACTCGCCTGTGATCAGCGGTGGTTCGCCAGGCAAGCACCGAATCCAAGGTATCGGTGCCGGGTTCATTCCAAAGAACTTGGATACGTCGGTCGTTGATGACGTTATTCAAGTCGATGACGAAGACGCGTTTGCTTGGGGCCGCGAATTGGCCAAAAAGGAAGGCATCGTGGCTGGTATCAGTAGCGGAGCCAACATGTGGGCAGCCGCCCAGTTGGCAGCCCGCCCGGAGATGAAGGGCAAGCGGATCGTGACGATCATGTGCAGCCTGGGCGAGCGTTATTTGAGCACACCATTGTTCGGCGACTTGGGCCTGTAGGTCGCCGCGGTCGTTGTCCCTCTAGGACGAGCGACGTAGCCGTCGTGCAAAATCGCGTATCAATGAACATCGTTCTCCAGCCGGCCACGCTCGTGGCCGGCTTTTCTGATGTCGCGGTTGGCAGTGACTGTTTCGCGACATCTCGCGGACACAGCAGAAACCGGCTTGCCGTGAGTCACCAGTGCGTGACTGGCTCAATCGGCGCCAACGTCTGATCGACAGACTCGGCCGATCCAGCACGCTGATTGTGATAAATGCGATAACCGTAGACGGCGGCGAAGGCAATGACGGCCGGAATCGTGGCTAGAAATACCAGGTCTGTGCTTCCAAGCAAACTATCGCTGGCACCAAACATCGCGGCAGCCCAAAGGCTCACTGCTAAAAGGATCCACGTGGACGGCCGCGAAGCTGTCATCAACAACGAAAGGGCAATCAGTAACGCCAAGGCGATTCCGTACGGCAGCAAGTACATGCTCAGTTGACCGACACCAATGAAAACCGCCGCCACTGCCGTCGCCAACATCATTTCGCGAATGCCGAATCGCATCCGTTGACGCAACTGACCGGATTCCAAAGACAGTTCGCCCGAGGGTGCGTTGGCTTCGACTTCCTGATCGGTCACTGTGTCCGTAGAACGCCCCGACTGCGATGCCAAGCCACGCGATTGCGAGGAGCGTGAACATTCGATTTCTTGCCTGAGTCCGAATTTGACTCCTGCGAGAACCAGTCCCAGGACTAACACCAGCGGTGGTATCAGCACGGGGAGTGCGCACGCGATGAATAGGCTGAACCACACGTATTGCGGTTTCGGCCTGCGAATCAAGGTAATGACGGCGAGCGAAACGGCTAAGGCGCCGAAATAGGAGAACCAAACGTGCTCAATCAGCATCGCGTTTTGCTGGACGAAGTTGACGCCTTGCGGAGATCGAAGAATATGGTCTCCAGAGATCAGCCTTTCGATCGAGGTACAGATCAGCAGCAGTAGACCGCCGGCAAGCAGCGAATCCAACCAGATGCGTCGTGGCCACGCGCTGCGTTGTCCATCGGCGATCAAAACACTGACCCAGAAAACATATGCCAGTCCAACAACGACCAGCAATAACATGGACTCGTTGCGCCCCAGCGGAGCCAGTCGTACATGGCTGACTGGTTTGCTCAGGTTTCGCCCGGCAGAGACGAACCGGGTCGGCCGGTATCCATCGGCTTCCAGCATTTCATACTGCGAAGGACTTTGCTGGAATCGATGTGTCGTTTGATATTCGTAACTGGCTGTGAGGTCCAATTCCCAAAGTCCGTCTGAGTCCATCAATGCGCGCGGTGTCGGACGAACGGTTTCGAGGAACTGGATCTGGTTGTCGGAAATTTCATAGACCTTCCAGGCACCGCCTTTGTAGTCAGGAGAATTGTCTGTCAAGAAAGGATCGATCTGATAAGCGAATCGATTGTTTGACCAAACAAACCGGTTCATGAATTGTGGTTGCACCTGGCCGATCTCCCTGCCGTCGTCCGCGTTGATGATGGTCACCGGACGACGAGACCACTGCCGACCGGTGCCTATTAACAGGACATATTTCTCGTCTGCGGCTAGATGACTGCGAATCCCCTGTCCGTAGTGACCGCGAGTTTTGCTGCGCCAGATTTCGTTGCCGGTCGCAACGTCACAGGCGCGGAGTTGTTGATTGACGCAAAACATCACCTGCGACCCATCCGATTTGCAGACCAAATCGGTGACCGCATCGTTACGAAAAGAATCTCGCGACGTGTAAATCGTCCGTCGATTTGTCAATTCCGCCGACCAGGCCCAGACTTGGCTCCCGTCGTTGGGGCGAAACGAAACGATGGCGAACAGGCTGCCATTGCTCGCGTCGCAGAACTCTCGCACCCGAACGTGTCGAAAACTTGAAACCGCGTCGGCACCGAAAACAATCGGAACCCAGCCGATCAATAGAAACCATCGGGCCAAGCTCATGAATTATCAAACCGACATTGGGTGTAACACATTGATCCTAAATTGAATGCTCCAGCGCAGCCATCCCAATGACGACCCATGACACTGAGGATGCGAGTACAATTTGGTCGTTTCATTGGGACTAATGACGAGTCAATTATGCGAATAGCGTTCACGATTCTATGCACTTTCTTTTGCTGTGTCGCCGTCACCGAAACTGCGGATGCGGCGAAACGTAATATCTTGTTGATCGTCACCGACGACTGTAATACCGATTTGGGCTGTTACGGTCACCCCTTGGTACAGACGCCCAACATCGATCGTTTGTCACAGCGTGGAACGCTCTTTCGCCAGGCATATTCGCAGTATCCGGTCTGCAATCCCAGTCGCGCGTCGTTTATGACGGGACTGTATCCGGATCAGACCGGCATCTTGTCCAACGCGGGACATTTCCGTGATCACGTTCCCGACGTCACCACGATGGCTCAAATGTTCCGCAAACAGGGATACTGGGCCGGTCGTGTTGGCAAGATCTACCATTTTGGAGTGCCCGACCAAATCGGAACCGATGGTGAAGACGATCCAGCGTCGTGGGATCACGTCGTCAATCCACGCGGAATTGATCGGGAAGTTCACGATCGAATTCATTCGCTCAAGAAAGGTTCGTTTGGTGGCACACTCAGTTGGCTGAATTTAGAGAGCCAATCAAGCGAACATACCGACGGCATCGGCGCGACCGAGGCGATCGGTTTGCTGGAGGAACATCATCCTGACAAAACGGATCAGCCTTTTTTTCTCGCGGTCGGTTTTTATCGCCCGCATACGCCCTATGTAGCACCGCCGTCGTTTTTTGATCTGTATCCGCTGGACAAGATCCAACCGGTGATGGAAAAGCCCGGCGATCGGGATGATATCCCGATCGCAGCGTTGCACGATCGTCCTAAGCAACGAGAACTGACACTGGCACAACGCAAAGAGATCATCCAAGCCTACTATGCCTCGATCACGTTGATGGACGAACAAGTCGGCCGCGTGGTCGATGCTGTCGATCGGCTCGGTCTGGCCGATAACACCACGATCGTTTTTATCTCCGATCATGGATATCACCTGGGCGCCCACGGGTTGTGGCAAAAGAGCGACCTGTTCGAAGGTTCTTGCCACGTGCCCATGATTGTCGTCGATCCGGACCACGCGACAGGGCAGTCATCTGCCTCGCCGGTTGGGTTGATTGATCTGTACCCCACCCTGGCAGAATTGGCCGATGTCCAAGCGCCTGATCATGTCAAAGGGACCAGTCTGGTGCCGATTTTGAAAGATCCCAATGCAGCGGTCAAACCTGGCGCGTTGTCCGTCACGATCAGTCGAGCACGTCAGATGCACAAAGAGTTCACCAAGGCAAAGGTGGCTGGCTATTCGCTACGGACGAAACGCTATCGCTATACGTCGTGGGGCGGCGGAGCATTTGGCCACGAGTTGTATGACTATCAGACTGACCCGGATGAATACACGAATCTGGCCGACAAACCTGAGCACGCCAAAACCGTGCAACAGATGCAGCGATTATTAAAAGAAGCACTCGGTCGAGCAAAGAAGTGACCGATGCAGCCGCAGCCCGGTAGTACACACAGTCGCTGGACTCTCCGAGGCCAGTCTCGTCGCACAGAGGCACGAGAACGGGATCAGGTCTCAATCGCCGCAAGGATCACAACACGCACACGAAAAAGGCGTCAGGTCTCAATAGCCGAAAGCGGCCCAAAGGGTGCCTCGCACTATTGAGACCCGACCCCTTTTTCGCCAAGTCTCGTCGCGCCGAAACAGTTTCTAACGCTTGGTCGCGATCAACGCATCGAGTTCCGATTTAAGCTTCGGCAAAATTTCGTCGTAGCCAAACGCCCCCAACGCTTCGGTGCCGCGTTTCAGATTGACTTTGGCAGGACCGCACCACAGACCTAAATCAGCATCGTCGGTTTCGCCGGGACCGTTCACGCGACATCCCATTACGGCGATCGTGATCTCATAATCTTTGGCGTACTGAGTCATCTCCTTCACGCTGGCGGCCAAATCCACAAACGCTTCGTTCTCGACGCGTGAACAACTCGGACAACTGATGATGTTCAGCGCCTTGTCGTTCAGCTTGACGACCGATCGGACGCGCCCGGAGTAAATGTCCTTAATGATTCCTTTGCCCGCGTCGATCTCCTCGGGTTTGCGCGGATTGGGCAGTGTCAACGAAACGCGAACGGTATCACCGATGCCGCGTCCAATCAGCTGTTCAAATGCGATCCGCGTTTTGATGATGCCATCGGGGGGCATTCCCGCTTCCGTCACGCCCAAGTGCAGCGGCACATCGGGGCGCCGCTCAGCGAACCGCTTATTGACCTCGACGACCTTTGCCGGATCGCTATCTTTGAGTGAGACGACGTAGCGATTGAATCCGAGGCTGTCGACGAATTCACAATGCTCCAGCGCACTTTCGAGCATGGGAGTGATCGAATCGGCCGGATCGTATTTTTCTTTCTTGGCCGGGTCGACGCTGCCGCAATTGACTCCAATGCGGATCGCGCAATCGTGCTCTTTGGCTTGGTCGACAATGAACCGCACCTTGTCTTGCCAAGGCTTGTCTTTTTGATGGTGATACAAATGGCCCGGGTTGTATCGGATCTTGTCGACCGATGGTGCGACCAGTTCGGCCAAGCGGAAATTCTCTTGCAGATCCACGGCCAAATTGGCGGCAGTTTCCTTACGGATCTCGGCAAGTGCTTGGGCGTCTTTTTCGCTATCGACCGCGATGCGAACGACGCCGGCGCCGGCGGCGACCAGAGCGTTGGCCTGCTGCGCGGTGGCTTCGATATTCTGAGTCTTCGTCGCCGTCATACTTTGTACGGCGATCGGCTCATTATCTCCGACAGCGATCCGGCCAATTTGGACGCGTCGAGTCGGATTACGGTGAATGGTCATATCTGCGTTACGTCAAGGAATAGGCCGTGAACGGATCTCGGCGGTACCAAACCAACCGAGATCCGTGTTCCTACGTAACAAGATAGCCGAAGGATCAGCCTTCGAGCAGGGCAGCAGCCACTTGGGCGACGAAGGGAACGATGTCACGCTGCGCCCGCT
>JABDKS010000518.1 GCA_013002105.1 Pirellulaceae bacterium
TCATTACACCCCACGTTGGTGCACAGTCATCACGACGCGTCGACGATACGACGGATTTGGTCGCCATCAATTTGCGACGTCATCTGGCAGGAAAAGAGATCTACAATCGCGTCGACAAACAACTCGGTTTTCCGCATCCGTCGGTCGTGTGGCGAGGAGAGTCGCAGTGAGCAGTAATCGAGGCGCCTATCCCTGCGAAGCGACCGTGAACCGAGGCGAGCACGCAATCGGTCCGGTGCGACTACCGATGAAGGCACCCAATCGCTTTGTAGAAGAATTCAACCTGAAGTATGGCAAATTGGGTTTGGCGATCGAGCCGATCAGCGGCGCGGTGATCCGGCGTGAACCGGTCGACGAAGAGCCCGCCTAGCGTCGACCAGAAACGATGGCCGTAATTTGGATGGCGATCAGAGTGCTACACGAGACCGGTCAGCGGACCATCGGCACAAAAGTCTGGATTGCCAAATGATTTCGCCGGATACCCCATCGCTTCGGCAATACTCATCAAGAATCGGTTGTGCGGCACCGCTTTAAAATCGATGGCTTGGCCGGTTTTGAATCCAAGTCCGCCGCCCACCAGCACAAACGGAATGTTGTCGCGAGTGTGCGAATTGCCTTTCCCAAGTTCATTGGTCCAGACGATGGTCGTGTTGTCCAGCAAATTACCGCCGCTAACTGGATCAGGAGTTTCGGAAAGTCGTTTCGCCAGCAGAGCGACCTGCTCGGCATACCAAGTATTGATTTGGATCAGTTGCTCGTAGGCCTTTTCGTTACTGTCGGGTTCGTGCGATAACCCATGGTGGCCTTCGTCGATTCCCAGCCATCGCATACGAGGCTGACCGACACTGTTGGTAATTTGGAACGTGGCGACACGTGCCAGGTCGGCAGCAAAACTGCTGACCAGCAATTCCATTTGCATCCGACTCAGTTGCGGCATGTTGTCATTTTCTTCTTCGACGTTGGGTGCCAATTTTGGGACAGCGTGTCCAACGGATTCTTTCGAGTCCGTTTCGGCCGTCGACTTTTCAGCGGCCGCTAACTCGGCTTTCAATTCTTTTTCGATTCCGCGGACCATCGACACGTGTTCTTCCAGGAGGCGTCGATCGTCAGCACTGACCATCTTTTCGACCTTCTTGAAATCGTCGACCAGATCATCCAGCACGCTGGCAAGTAGCTGGCGGTTTTTGGCCTGACCATACAACTTGTCAAACATTTGATAGGGGTCGCTGATTGGCGCGACCGGCTGGTTGGCCCCCGAGTAGGACATTCGCGTCCATGTGTCGGCTCGCTCTGGAACCATCAAACCAAATTCCAACGAACCAAAACGCGTTTGCGTTAGAGCGTCGGCTTGCAAGTGGTTTTTTAGATATTGGTCGATCGAAATCCCTTGTGACCATCCCGCCGGCGTATCGGACCCGCCTTGTATATCGCCGGGGAACAATTCGATCCCGGTCAGCAGGCATCCGATGCCACGCATGTGCCCGTCACCGTCACCTTTGATTCGGTTGTTGATTCCTTTCAACGTCATCAATTGATTTTTAAACGGAGCCAGCGGTTCCAAGATCCGCTTGATGTCAAAATCCTGACCGGTCTTGTCCGGCCAAAAATGTTTTGGGATCACGCCGTTGGGACTGAACAAAAAGATCAGTCGTTGTCGGCGCGATGTCGACGCGGCCCAGCCCAGGCTGGGCAGTCCCATCACAAAACTGGCCGCGGCGGTGCTGATACCGCAACGCATCAAAAAGTCACGACGATTCAAAAGTGGAGACATTTTTTGTTTGCTTAGGATTGAGAGTCAGCCGTATCTCGTGCTTGAGATGCGACCGTAACGGCGATGGCAACCAACAGTTCGCGGATGTTAAACCCGCTGTCTTGGAAACTTTTGGTCAACCGATCTAGTGTACCGGGACCGTACGCGTTGATCGGCTGTTTCGCAAAATGTTCAAAACAACTATCGACAAACGCGCGGTGTGTGTCTTCGCTGGATGCCAGGAAATCCGCCAATTCACGAGGTCCGGTGAATGTGACCTCCTGACCCAATCGGGTGATGTAGCTACCCGTCGCGTTGATGGTGATTTCTTTTTCGCTTTCGCGAAAGCGGCCAACGGGATCGAAGTTTTCCAACGCGAAGCCAAGTGGATTGATTTTCGAGTGACAGACTTGGCAACTCACTTCGTCAGTTTGTAATTCGACCCGTTGGCGGGTGGTTAGCTTGGGATGGAGATCAGGATTCAACGGCGAGAACGCGGCATTGGGCGGACGAAGCACGCGGCCGAGGATTTTGCGATACAGAAACACACCTCGGTGGATCGGCGAAGTCTGTTCGTGATACGCCAGATCGGCCATCAGTAGCGGGTGATTCAATGCACCGATTCGCTTCTTGGAATCGGAAACACTGCGTCGCAATACGTTGTTATCCGAGCGGGTGTCTTGCTCCGCCTTTTCGTCTGCCGGTGGATCAACGCCTTCCGGTGGATCAACATCTGCCGGTGGATCAACGTTTGCCGGGTCGTCGGCCGGTTTCCACGTGTCGCCATAGAACCGCGCCAAGCGGTCATTCGTGAACGTCCAGTCAGCCTGCAGCAACTGGCGAAAGTCACTGGTCTCGCTCCAGACGACGGCATGCAGAAATGCATCGAAGGACTTGCGTAAATCAGCGACAATCGATTCATCGAATCCGGGAAATAACTCGTTATTCTTGGTGAGGTCATCGGCATGAGCCAGATCAAACCATTCGTACAAAAACGCACGGGTTTTTGCTTGCGTGCGAAAGTCATTGACCATTCGCCACGCCGCTTGGGTCAACTCCGGATCAGTCGTCAATTTGTTCTTGCGGACCAGATCACGTAGCCAGCGATCCGATGGCAGTGAGTCGTGCAAGACGAAAGCCAGACGATTCGCTGTGCGATGCGACACCGGTTGTTCGTGATCGAGTGTTGGATAAAGGAACCACGGCGACTTCAGCGCGATAAGGCAAACTCGCTTGATGGCTTCGGCGTCATCGGGCGTCTGGTCAACTTGTTGGTCGACGTATCGCGTCCGCTGCTGCGGCGTCAGAGGTGCCCGGAATGCCGTTTCGACTAATTCACTCAGGAAGCCGCGGAGTTGATCGCGGTTTTCGTTCTTGTCGTTTCGATGACGCCTGGCGTAACTGGGCCACAATTCGTTGATCGCGAATTGCGAAAACTCAATCGCTGCTTGCGTCGTCGAATCATCCCATTGGCGGCTGACCGCGGTTCCACGTTCGTAACCGTAGCTACGATCATCGGGTGGCAATTTCGTTTGCAACGCAAAAACAGGCGGACTTTTTTCGGGGATCAGATTGCGATGCGGAATGATTTCCTCGATCGACCCAGGTGCGATCCAGGAGAGCGAAAAGGATGCGGGAGGTTGCTCGGTCTTGCGCTTTCGCTGATAGAATTTAATCTCAAACGGATAGGCGTGGCCGCCAGTTAGATTCAACGTTTGTCGAAACTCCGTTCGTCCCTCACTCTGGACATGATTGTTAAAAAGTTCTCGGTCGTGATGGCCAAAGTCCATCGTGAACGCGCACGAACTGCGGGCAATGATTTCGTATCGACCTGTCGCGTCGACAAACAGTGACCCATACCAGGCGATCGTAAACTCGTTGGCGTTGATTCCTTCGCCAGGACTCTCGCGACCAAAGTCAAAATTCAGTACAGGATCGATCCGGTCGATCTTTTGATGCTTTTGTGACTGATTTTTTCCGTCGTAGTAGACTCCTTTGACCCCACGCTTTTCCTCCAGCCAGGGCGGATCGTCGAAGGCCCCATATAAAGCAGCCAGGCTCTGTCGCAGTTGCTCTGCGGTCAAACGCGCCAGTCGAATCGACGGCGGCCGGTTTCGGACCTGCGCTGCATCGCTGTAGAAGGCGTGATGGATGTACAGGGCGACGGCTTCGGCATCGGCAGCCACGCACGTTTCGGGGTCTTCTTCGGGCATCGTTTCCGCAATCAGCTTGCTCAATTCACCGATCGATGCGTCGCCGACCAATGGGTCCGGATAGAACTCCTCGTTTCCAACACCCATCTCACCATGGCATTTCAAGCATGCTTGACGGTAAATCTGTTCACCGCGTTCGCGAATCGCTTGATCATCGGCCGATGCGGTGGCGCAGGAGATCACACAGGCAAAACCGACGAGGGTCAGCCAAATACGAAGCGGATGGAAAAGAATGGGTGGCGTACTCAGGGTGGTGCTCGATCGGGGAAATCGATGTTCGGACGCTGGAAACCTTGGCCGGATGTGGAATCCGTCTATGGCTTCACTTTTGCACGGTGAACCGAATGAGTGGTTAACCGGTGAGGGTGGGGGGCTGACCGGGAAGGTGGGGCTGACCGGCGAGGTGGGATCGAATCATTCAACCCCAGCGATCAGGCGCTCGACCGGGAAATTCTTTGATTCCCTCCCATTCTTTCCTCCCGGGACGTGCGGTTCAAGAGCTGAACTTGCGGGGGTGGCCGGCATGGTCCGGCCCGGGGCCAAAGAAGTCTACCGAATTGGCAAGCGGCCCCGTCCTGGAAGATCGGGAAGACCGAATGTCGTCGCCGCTCATGTGGCTGGCCGACATTCATCCCATTCGATCCGGAGTTTGCGGGAACTACGGAATTGACGCAGTCTGGCAGTTCGTAAACACCGCCTGGAGGACGTCCCTACGGGCAAGATTGGGTTGGGGGGCTGGTCTGGGATCGCGAATCACGAAAGGAGCAGCCCCCGACAACCAGAAGACCCCGACAAACACGGGCCTTTGGGCTTGCGTGCCTAGGCGGTTCCGCCATACTTAGCCGCTTCGCCACGTCTTTTGCGGTCAAATCAAGTTGGACCCGAGGACGTCGCGGCACATTGCATTGACTAAAAATACCACATCTGACTGGAAGGTTTATCCAGCCATGGCGGACGTTCTACATGTTGAGAAGCGAGAGCAAACCGGCTCTGCCGCCTCTCGACGTCTACGTCAAAGCGGACAAGTTCCCGCAGTTTTGTACGGACACGGACAAGGAAACGAACATTTGGCGATCCCCCAGACGGACGTCAGTTTGCTACTGCGCCACCACGGCAAAATGGTCGAGCTGCAGGGGGCGGTCAAAGAGACCGCGCTGGTCAGCGAATTGCACTGGGATCCGTTGGGAATCGACGTGTTGCATATGGACCTGCAGCGAGTGAATTTGAACGAAATGGTCGAAGTCGCCGTTCCGATTCACATTCATGGTGAACCAGCGGGAACTCGCGAAGGCGGCATGTTCCTGGAGAATCAGCACCAAGTCGACATTCGCTGCTCGGCCGGTTCGATCCCCGAGCATGTTGTTTTGCACGTCAGCGACTTGCACTTGGGCGACAACAGTACTGCGGCCGATCTGGAGTTACCCGACGGCGTGGAATTGATGTCGCCGCCCGATTTGGTGCTCGCCCAAGTGGTGGCTCCCAAGGGTGGACAAGATGATGACGAAGAAGGCGACGATCTGTCCGAACCGGAAGTCATTTCCAAGGGTGGTGAATCAGAGAAAGAAGGGGGAGACGACAGCTAAGAAGCGTCCATCGACCTCGGTTTTTACTGGCGTCGCGATTTTTGCGTTGCTGTTGCGAGTGAGCCATGAAACTGATCGTGGGCTTGGGAAATCCAGGTCGAAAGTACGAACAGAGCCGACACAACGTCGGATTCATGGCGGCCGCAAAAGTGGCGGCGCTGATTTCGGCCACTCCGGCTCGTACTCGTTTCGACGGCGAATTTGCCGAAGGCGTCAGTGC
>JABDKS010000444.1 GCA_013002105.1 Pirellulaceae bacterium
GACTCGTAGTGCGACCGATTTGGTGCTGCCGATCGGCCTGATTTGGATCGGACTATTTGCTTGCGCTGGTTACTTTGCACTGCAAAAACAATGGTTGGCAAGCTGGCTGTTCGCAATCATGTTCGCAACGCTTGGAATCACGGGCAATCGGTATGTCGCCTTCAAATTTATTCAATCGGTGGAATTGCCCGTGCAACAACCACAGGCGACGACCGATGATCCCTATCGGACTGTGATTGTGTTGGGTGGCGGCGCGGAGCTCACGCGGCTTTCGACCGCAGAACTGAATCGCGACGGCGAGCGGATCTTTTCCGCTGCCCAGTTGTGGCACGCCGGCCTCGTGTCCAGCATCATCTGTACCGGATCTGTACCGGATGGCAGCGGAGACCCACAACATGTTGGTAAGGAGTTGCTGGAATCGGTTGGTGTTCCGACAGCGGTGATCTACACACTTCCCGGAGAGAATACTTCACAGGAGATGCTGAGCCTGAGAGAGTTTTTCGACAACCCGCCGGACAGTTTTCCGGAATCGGGTGATACCGCGCTGATCACTAGCGCGTTCCACATCCGCCGGGCGCTGCGATTAGCGGCTACACAGCAACTGGACTTCGATCCGTTGCCGTGCGGATATCGCAGCGAAAATTTTTCGGGTTTTAGCCCCCGCGCGTTGATTCCGGCGGCCGAAGCAGCTGAATCTTTTGGATTGGTCCTGAAAGAACTGCTTGGCGGTCTGGTTGGACGCTAGACGTTTTTCCAAGCTTCCGCTTTGGCACTATCCAGCACTGCGTCACAGACCCTTTGTGTCTCTTGCGCTTCCCGGAAAGTTGGACTGCATGGCTGTCCTGATTCAACACTCGCCAAGAAGTCGGCGACTTGATGCACGAAAGTATGCTCGTAGCCGATCTGCAGGCCCGGCACCCACCAATGATCCATGTAGGGTTGGTCCCCATCGGTAACGTGGACCGAACGCCAACCGCGAACGATTCCGTCATCGGCATGGTCGAAGTACTCCAACCGATGCAGATCGTGCAAGTCCCAGCGAATCGAAGCCTTTTCGCCGTTGATTTCCAACGTGTACAACGCCTTGTGCCCGCGAGCGTAACGAGTCGATTCAAACAGACCCAGCGAACCATTGTCGAAATGACACAAGAACGCGCAAGCATCATCGATGCCGACCGGTTCAACTTTACCAGTCTCGGCGTGCATCCGTTCTTTCACGAAGGTCTCCGTCATCGCTGAGACGTTCTTGATCGATCCGTTCAACCAGATTGCTGTATCGATGCAATGCGCCAACAAGTCACCGGTCACACCGGATCCAGCCGCTTTGACATCCAACCGCCACGTGGCCGCACCGCCTTGCGGGACGTCTTCGCCGATTGTCCAATCCTGCAGGAAGTTGGCGCGGTAGTGAAAGATTTTGCCCAGGCGTCCCTCGTCAATCAGTTTCTTGGCCAGGGTCACGGCGGGAACACGGCGATAGTTGTACCAAACGGTGTTTGCGACTCCCGCTTTTTCGACCGCTGCAACCATCTTTTCACCCTCGGCAGCATTCAGGGCGAGTGGCTTTTCGCACAGAATCATCTTGCCTGCTTCGGCGGCCGCGATCGCGATTTCAGCATGTGAGTTGTTGGGCGTGCAAATGTCGACTGCATCAATGTCATCACGGGCGATCAATTTCTTCCAATCGGTCTCGATCGATTCGAATTGCCACTGATCGGCAAACGCCTGAGCGTTCTCGGCATTTCGACCGCATACCGCTTTCAGCACCGGTCGCAATCCGAGTTCCGGAAAAAAGTCGTTCACGCGTTTGTAGCCGTTGCTGTGAGTTCGACCCATGAACCCATAGCCGATCAATCCAATGTTCAAATCTTTCATTACGCAGTCTCTCGGTAGTATGTGATTCGTTGCGGCACATGATGCTGGGCTGACAGGCTCGATTTAGCAGTGACTCATTCAGACCAGCCGTGAGCGTCTTGAACGGCCAGCATCGCGGCAAGGATGTCGTTCCAAGTCTGGGGTTTGTGCATGATCTCGTTTGGGAACATGCAGCCATCCCAACAGATGTGGCGACAGGTTTGCAGCACGTCGCCATGTTCATCACGCAGCCAATGTCCGGCATCCACGGCGATGTCCAACTTGCCGTTCGGGTCGTTCGGCAAGCAGTGTCGGCCCGTTTTGTCG
>JABDKS010000458.1 GCA_013002105.1 Pirellulaceae bacterium
ACGGTGAGTCCCTCGCTGACGCTTCGGGTTACCATTCACACGTCCGATTTAGCCGAATCGATAAAATCACAGCCTCGACGCGTTCTCGATTCGAGATTGCCAATCCGGTTGCCCCTATTGGGGAACACTGACCATACGTGTCGCGAGCGGTGGCGACAATCCAGGGAACCGGTGACCAATAATTACCGATGACCAATAATTACAGGTGACCAATAATTTTCGACGAATGATTTTCGACCACTGATTTTCGTCCGCGAAATCCGTCGCACTGCCATCGGTAGCGGCAGGTCACCATCGGTCATGGCACGTCCCGCGGTTCCCCTATTGGGATCAACCCGTTCTCGGCCCACCAACTGATGCACTATGTTGATAGATATCACCACACCACCCAATGTTCCGCTCGATTCGCCAGAGATGCCACCTGAACCGACCGAATCGAACAGCGCCAACGGCGGTCATCGCTCGGCTCAGCAGCAGGGCGAATTGTTCGAGACACAGCCCCCGCCTTGGGAGTTGGCCGCGGCGGACGACGTGGCCCTTGCATCGGTCGTCTTCAGCGAGGCCCCCTATGGTCCCTACGATTATCGAATTCCCGACACCCTGCGTGACGAATTGTTTGCAGGGATGCGTGTCCGAGTCCCGCTGGGCCGCCGCAAAAAACCCATTCTTGGTTGGTGTATCGAAATCAAACAAGGCAAAGCAGCTCATCGCACGCTCCGCGATGTCGCCGAGTTGATCGATACCGAGCCGCTATGCGACACGGCACTCGTACGTTTGGTGATGTGGATGAGCCATTACTATCAAGCGCCCGCCGGTCAGGTCTTTGACACATTGATTCCCTCCAGCGTTCGTGCAAACGCCGGAACTCGCGAACGAACCTATTTCACACCCAGTGTTGCCACCAAAGACGAAGCGGTCATCAATTCACTGCCCAACAAGCAACAAGCGGCGATTCGCTTTCTGATCGCCGCCGGGCGACCCATGACAATCTCGCAGTTGGCGGTGGAAGCCCAATGCACCGAAGGTCCGATTCGGCAATTGCGCAAGAAAGGGCTTTTGCACGAAAACGTTCGTCGCGAAATGTCCACCACCTTGCCGACTCGTTGGCAAGTGAATGACGGAGAAAAAGAGCAGACGCATGACCTGACCAGCGATCAAGCGAATGCACTTTCGCGAATTTTGGCGGCACTTGATTCGCAAAAAGGCAAAACATTGCTATTGCATGGGGTGACCGGGAGTGGAAAGACAGAGGTCTACATTCAAGCGATCGAACACGTCGTGCGTTTCGGACGCGGTGCGATCGTGCTGGTGCCGGAAATCAGTTTGACACCTCAAACACGCGGACGTTTTGAAAGAAGATTTGAATCGGTCGCGGTACTGCACAGCCAAATGACCCCGGCCGAACGTCATTTCCAATGGCAACGAATTCGGCGTGGCGAAGTGCAAGTGGTGGTCGGTCCCCGGAGTGCCGTGTTTGCTCCCTTACCCCATCTGGGTTTGATTGTGATCGACGAAGAACACGATTCATCGTTCAAGCAGGATACTCAGCCCCGTTATCATGCCCGCCGCGTGGCCCACGCGCGTGCGATGTCGTTGGACATTCCCCTTGTCTTGGGCACGGCAACCCCATCGTTGGAATCTTGGCACGCCACGGCAAGTGGTCACGCGGAGTTGATCAACATGCCGTCGCGAGTCAACGACTTACCGATGCCCGATGTGCAACTGGTGGATCTGCGAATTCGTGATGACCGAACGTCCGGCGCCATCAGCCGCCCTTTGCATACCGCCGTGCGCCAAACCTTGGACGAAAACGGCCAGGTAATCCTGCTACTCAATCGCCGTGGATTCGCGACCACCATTCAGTGTCCCGCATGTGGTCATGTCGTCGCCTGCCCCGACTGCGACATGCCGCTAACGCATCATCGTGATGGAGGCAAAGCGGTTTGTCATTACTGCGACTACACGATTGCCACGCCGCCTTGGTGTCCGGCCTGTCGTTTTGATGGAATTCGTTACGGCGGCCTGGGAACCCAGCGATTAGAAGTCGAAGTGAAAGCACGATTTCCCGATGCGGTGGTCGCGCGGATGGACAGTGACACGATGCGTCGTCCGGGCAGTCACCAAAAAGTTCTCTCAGCTTTCCGGGCCGGCGAAGTGAACTTGTTGTTGGGGACCCAGATGATCGCTAAGGGCCTGGACTTTCCTAATGTATTGCTGGTCGGTGTCGTCAACGCGGACGCTGCCCTGCACTTCCCCGATTTTCGCGCCGCCGAGCGAACGTTTCAGTTGGTCACTCAAGTCGCCGGCCGGACCGGTCGCGGTGATCGCGGAGGTCGCGTCATCGTGCAGACCTATTCGCCCGAGCATCCGGCCATTCAAGCAGCCTCGCGTCATGACTACGATCAGTTTGCGAAAGCAGAGATGATCAATCGGATGAAGTTCAATTATCCGCCGCTAGGTAGTGTGGCCCGAATCATCCTCCGCGGAAGTGTCGAAGAGGTCACCGAAGCAATTGCCGAATCGCTACTCAGCCGTTTGATCGCGGCACGCGATGCGATTGGTGCGGAAGTCAGAATTCTGGGACCCGCGCCACCTCCGATATCCAAGCTGCGCGGAAAGTATCGGTTTCATATCTTGTTGCAATGTGTCGATGCGGGACCGTTGGGTGAAACGATCCGTCGTGCCACCGAGAGCCTCACGATCGCCGAGAAAGACGACGTGCAGTACGTCGTGGACATCGACCCCATGGACATGTTGTAAACTGAAACGACCCAAACATTCACATCACCCGTAGAACGCACTTCAGTCCGCTTCCCGGCAGTCGCATGATCGGCAACCACCGTAGAACCGACTTCCGTCCGTCACCCGGCACGTGTTCAGTAGGCCACGAACGTAGAACGGTCTTCAGTCCGTTACCCGGCAAGTGCATGATCGGCAACCACCGTAGAACGGACTTCAGTCCGTTACCCGGCACGTATTTGGTCGGCAACGGACTAAAGTCCGTTCTACGGGTCGACGATACGGAGAACATTCAGTGAAAACGCTTGCACTCACCTCCGCATTGGTGATCTCGTTGGTCGGACTTTGGACGCTACCACTATCGATTGCAGCCAACGGAATTTTCGAAGTCACACCCAACCCCGCGACGTTAGATCAACTGACATTCCGCGTCGTCAACGACGATGCGCACGCCATCGAATCGGTCGTCTGCAAGTACTCGATTTATTCACAGGGTCAAACAGACCCTCTTCGCGGTGAGCTGAAGACTAAACTGGTCGACGACGTCTTTCGCATCCCCATCACCGAGCCGGTGTACGGTCGCATTCGAATTTGGATCGACGCCGACGATGGTAAAGACCGTAGCTGGTCAGGATACGATGATTTTTCATACCACCTGCGCGACGTGTCCGATCCTGCACCTGCCTTGATCGAACTTAATCACGGCATCGTAGTGCGTGGACAAGTGATTTCACAGCGAGATGGCGAACCGATCGCGGGAGCGGAAGTAGCTCCGATGCGACTGGGACATCACTTCGCCTACCCACTTTGGGATCGCGCGGGTCGAACTGACAGTGGCGGGCGATTTCGCATTGCGACCGACGGCGCGGATGGTGTTGAGGCGCGGCATTCCGAATTTGCCAACAACAAAACGGAATTCTGGCGTGGCAACGGGAAACCGCCGGCCGATTTACAGATCGTCCTGTCACCTAAACGACAGGCTCGTGGCCGCGTGGTCGACGAACGAGGCGAACCAATCTCAGGCGTCGACGTCGGCGACTCGACGACTGACAAAGAAGGTCGTTTTACGATCAGCATGTCGATGGACCAATGGCGATCGCCTAAATCCATCACGACGTTTTATGCACCTGGGTATCAGTACCATACGATGAGCACACGAAGTCTGTCGTTGGGAAATGACCGGGAAACCACGATCACGCTACAGCGAATGCCTCGCGTCAGCGGAATGGTCGTCGACCAAGACGGTCAGCCGATCGCCGATGCCAAGATTCAGATCCAAGAGAAACGTGAATATGTTCAAGACGTTTTTGTCGATGTGCCAACGGTCAACGGACGATGGGAGGCTTTCGTCGACGAAAACTGCCAAGAATTTGTGTTGCGTATTTCCACTGGCGAAACGGTGCAGTATTCAAAAACACACCGAAACGATGAGATCGCCGGACCTATCGAAGTGAGTATTCCTGTTGGCCATCGAATTGAAGGTCGCTTCGCAGCTCCCGTGCAGCAGGAACACGCGCCAACGATTCTGTTGCGCGACGCACAAGAGCGGATTATCCGGCAAGCCGCTGCCAACGACGACGGACGGTTTACGCTTGCGGGTGTAGAGGACGGGACTTACACCCTGCAACTGTATCCAGCACGCTACGAAATTTATTGCAGTGGAACCTACGGTAGCGACCCACTATTCGAGCAAAATACGAAAGGGTTTTGGGAGCAAAAGATCACGATCAGCGGAGCCGATGTCGATGTATCCGCAATCGATCTGGCAAAAGAGAATTTGCTGCCTGGACGCATCGAAGGCGTCGCAGTGGATCCGCGGAATCCTAATGTGGCACTCGCCAACGGATTCATCTATTTGGTCGACGATTTGGAACGCTGGGACACCGTGGGGAACTCGTACTACATGGATCGAGTCATGACCGATTCGAGTGGAAAGTTCGCGATCCCGGTTTGTCCGCCGGGACAGTATTACTTGGTAACCAGCGACAGCCCGACGTCCCACGACAGTGAAAATGACGGATACGTTCTCGTGATGTCGGGTTCGACGACACAGGTCACGCTGCGTCGAAAGCCCGAAAAACAGCAACGTGATTTCCGATAAGCCTCCACCGGGATCCATGATGGGATCCCACGGTGACGGACAACAAAGTCATGGGGCGAGGCGGTGGATCGTCCATCCATCTTGGTTGTGCCGGTAGCAGATACGATCATGCAGTCGGCTCTCGCGTCCCTGCCAAAACTCGAAATGTTCCGGCGTGACTTCGTAACCGCCCCAATCATCGGGACAGGGTACCTCCTGGTCGGCATACTGTTTTTCTAAGTCGTCCATTCGCTGCTGCAACACTTCGCGGCTTTCGACGACGCTGGACTGTTCACTGGTATGCGCTCCGAGTTGGCTTCCCCGAGGACGCGTTGCAAAGTACTGCTGCGACCGCTGGCGATCCGTTTTTTCCACGGTCCCGACGATACGAACTTGCCTCTGCAAATGGGGCCAAAAGAAACAGAGCGAAACCGTCGGGCACGCCGCCATCTGTTGCGCTTTGACCGATTGGTAATTTGTATAGAAGAACAGGCGACCTTCGTCGGCACCCTTGAACAGCACAACGCGAGATGAAATGCCACCCTTGCCGTCGGTGGTCGACAAGGTCATTGCGTTGACTTCGACCCAATCAGGTAAATCATCCTGGCGAGCCTGATGAAACCAATTTTTGAACTGAACCCATGGGTCGGGATCGACGTCCTTTTTTCGAAGCCCAGCCATCGTGTAATTTTTCCTCATTTTCTCGATCGACATATCGTTACTTCCCAGGTTGCTTGCCGCTCAAGCGGCTATTTTCCGTCATTTTCACTGAAATTTTCGCACTTCGGCCCCGCGGGGTCCGTTTGGCGCGCCGCTTGCCTCTTTGTAATGCAAGCTGGGCGAAACTGCCAAGCTGACAGGTATTCGTTTGTAAATTGAGATTGAAATGTCGCCATCACTGATCGGAAATCTGCTCGTCTCGTCTTCCTTGGTCGAAGACCCGCTAATGGGCAAAGCAGTCTGTTTGTTGGTCCACCAAGAGGACGACCGCTTGATTGGCGTGATGCTGAATCGACCGATCCATCCCCATCCAGCAGCATTCCTGAACCTGTTAGCCAACGACCACCCGAAATCAACATCAATAAACCGGTTTGATTTTCCCGACGAGCCAAACACGAAGTCACCCGAGGGTGACCTGGCACGAGAGCACGGCGATGATTTGGGCAATACCTCGCCACCCCCCACCGCTGAGCCAGAGCTTGGTGACGACCCCGGCGACCACGACAACAACCTAGTGAGTGATCAGACAGGACTGATTGCCAACAGTGACGCCGAGAGGACGATCGCGGCGGCCACGAAGACATTAGGCACCGTTCATTTTGGCGGTCCACTTTCTGGACCCGTGGTGGCCGTTCATGGTTCAAGTGAATTTGCCGAAGCAGAAACGGGTAGCGGGATCTACGTGGCGGCTCAAAAGCCAAATCTCGAAGGCCTGGTACGACAACAAAGCAACCCATTTCGACTGATTGTCGGTCACATCGGTTGGAATACCCAACAGTTGCAAGCCGAGATGGATGCGGGGTTCTGGCACATGGTGCCGGCGACCAGTGATGCCGTTTTTGCGAATGATCTGGAAATGTGGCCCCAACTGATTCGCCGAGCCACAGCAAGATCGGTTGCCCGCTGGATCGGGACACCTGATGTTCCAATGGCTTACCAAGTAAACTAAACACAATTGTTTAACGGCTGTGCTGCGTAGCTCCAGCAATCCTTCTCTACCCATTCTTGTGAAAGCCTTCGTTGTGAAAGCCCTTCCTGCTAGAGCCCTTCCTGCAAGAGCGCTGCTCCGTGGCTGATTCCAAAGGTCCTCCGGCCAATAAGCCGTCCCCCGAAGACGACGAACCGCGCAACGCGAAGCGTTTTCCAATTCAGCGAAAGCACTTGGGGATGATCAAATTCCTGCGTGAATCTGATGACTATGGATTCATTGAATCAGAGAACTTTCGCGAAGACGTCTTTTTTCACTTCACCG
>JABDKS010000470.1 GCA_013002105.1 Pirellulaceae bacterium
TCTCCGCGGCGGTACAGGCTTAACAGTTCCTTGGACCGCTGGGCCAACAGTCGTCGCACCTCACGGCGTTTGCCTTTAACGCGCGCGATTTTCATCGAGTCGTACGCGGTCGTTTGGTGTCGCATCCATGCGATCACCGCCGCTTCGGCACGTCGCTCGACCGGGATCCGCTTGGTCCGCGCGACGGTGCCGCTGCCGACCGGCGTGGCATGCTGGGTAACCGCCATCGCCAATTGCTGACCCAGTTTTGAATAGCGGTCGTGAAAATCTAGGAATTGCAGCACAGCGGCGCAGAAATCTTCGACGTACGCGGCTTGCTCCTTCTGTCGGCGTGCTGCGCTCGCGGCTCTGCGTTTGGCATACCCGTCTGTCGACCGTTCGGCTTCGAGTTCTGCGCGGAGTCGATCGATGGTCTCCGCCGGTGCCCAAACACCTTTGGAAAACGTTCTGCGACCTTTCTTTTCCTGTACGAGCCAATGATCGCCGGCAGTTTTGACACGTCGTGTCAGTCCGGCGTCTCCCGGAGGCAACAAGGTCCAGCCGACAGGAACGGTCAACACTTTGCCATCTTCGGTGCGAACGGTATTTGGTTTTGGACCCGGAGAAAAAAATTGGCCGCTCATGGATCCTTCCTCGCTCGTTGATTCCTATTATCTGTTATCGCTCGGATGATTCGAGTTGCGGAAGACTATCAAGATTGCGGGGGGCAAGATACTGCAGGTACCGCCAGCCGGCTTTTGGCGAGCGCCGCTTCGCTTTCACCACCTTATCGTTCTCGTCCATCAGCATTTGCAACTTCGCCGTTTCGGCGATCGGATCGCTTGTGTCGCTTTGCCAGCGAGCGAGTGCTTCGCGCAATCGCTGTTTGATTCGCGCGTGATTGGGATCGTCAGCGAGGTCGGTCCATTCGTGGGGGTCGAAACGTAAGTCGTAAAGTTGATACTCCGGTGGATGGAGCCAACGTGCATATCCCTGTCGGGTTTGCTCGGAGGCTTCGGCGAGCTCCGCGTCGGTCAAGCATCCCGACCAATGGGTCGCACCATGGTTACGGTAGTAGCGTGCGGCGGGGTCTTCGCGGTCACGAATGGGGGAGTGAATCAGTTTGTAGCGAGCGTCGCGGATCGTGCGTTGCGGAAACGTGTGTTGCGCGGCATCGCAGTTGCGCTCGCATGCCAGGTACTGGCGAAATGATTCGTCACCATGACCCCAAAGTACCGGCCGCAACGACTTGCCGGGCAATCCGGCGGGTGTGGAACATTTTGCTGCGTCCATAAAAGTGGGCAACAAATCGATGGTCGACACCAATGCCGTCGATCGACGTTGGGCCGTTGTCACGCCAGGCCAGCGAACCAGGTAAGGCACTCGCATACCGCCCTCGTATACCGTTACTTTTCCGCGTGCCATTTGTGCGCCGTGGTCGCCGATGAAGACCACCAGCGTATTGTCGGACTTGCCGCAGTCATCCAATTCGCTTAGCAACTGCCCCACGCATTCGTCCAATCGCAACATGCAGTCATAATAATTTTGAGCAATTTGGAGCATCCGAGGCGTCTGGCCACCCACGTACGGCATCACCAGCACACGACCGGGATCCACTCGCGTCGTGGGGAGTCCGTCAACCGATCCTTGTAGCGGCCAGTGCGCGTCGGGATAGTTGACCGTCATGAAAAACGGTTCATCGCCTGAGTCAAAAAACTCGCGTGCTTTTTTGGCGTACTCTGCAACATTGCGTTTGGCAAAGTTGGATGACTCTTGATAGCGATAGTCGACGAACGATTCGACGGCGTCGGCGGGAATGACGTGCGTTTTGCCGATCAGTCCCGTGCGGTAACCGGCCTGTTTCAATAACGAATAAGTCGTTGGCCACCTTTTGAACCAACCGTATTGATGTGTCGCTAATCCGAGTTGTCCATTCTGATGGGGGTACAACCCGGTGAAGATCGTACTACGAGACGGACTGCAGACCGATTGCGTGACATATCCGTTTTCGAACAGGACGCCTTGCGACGCGAGGGCATCGATGTTTGGCGTCTGTATAACGCCGTCGCCGTAGCAAGATAATTCACAACCGTGGTCCTCGCCGACGATCAGCAAGATATTGGGTCGGCCAGCGTGGTCACTTGCGTCATGTGCCGTGGTATCCGGTTCGGTTGTGGCGGGCACAGCCGTTTCGCGTTGGGCGATCAGCGCAGACGCTTGTTCCGTCGAAAACGGCGATGCGGGTAGGCCGCGATCATTGACCAGGTTGACCGGTGGATTGGGAAACGGCTGCCACGCGTATCGCACGTGCCGTGGACTGGCAACGCTGTCGCTGGAGACGGTGACTTTGTTTTTGGCCGTGACGGTTGCCGTCGCAACGTGGAACACAGAATTGTCGCCGCACACTTCAAAATGCCGAAGCGGCCGATCGTCGGATGATTTCAAACCGCCGCCGACGTGTTTAAAGGATAACGTTAGGGAGTTCTCATCACGCTGGACTGTGTCCAGCAGCGGTCCCGAGTAAGTGGTATGCGATTTGGAATGGTACGTGGTACCAAGTGCCCAAGTCGCCAACCGCTCGCCTATTGGCTTCTTTAGTGGGGGATGAACGTTTGTGGGATGTCCCGTATCGATGGAAATCGCCATGCCGACATCGTTGACTTGATCGAGCATTCGGCGCTGCTGTTCACGAAACCATGGCCACTCCGGTCGATTCAAGGCCGGAAGCTGCACATAGAGAAACGGAAATTCATTTTGGCCCCAACTCTGTCGCCATTGTTGGATCAAAAGCGGAAACAAACGACCATGCTGATGCACTCGCGCAGCAGTTTCAGCATTCGATTCGCCCTGGTACCAGATCACGCCGCGGATTGCGTAGGGGATCAACGGTTCGATTCCAGCGGACCACATGAAGCCAGGTTTGAAAGAATGATTGGGGCCGACTTCATCGCCCGGTACGGTTTCTCCGGCTCGGATTGCTGCAAGCAAATTTTGTTGGCCGCGTGTGCGACAGAAATCACCAAGGAGTTCGTTGTCCAGCCAGTTCCCCGCGACGAGTCCGTGCAAATCGGGTTCAGCAGCGAGCGCATGGCGAGGAATCCAGGCTTCGGTCGGCGTGCCGCCCACGGCCGGGCAGATGAGACCCACCGGAACGTTGAGCTCCCGTTGTAGATGCCTTCCAAAATACCAAGCCACCGCAGAGAATGCTCGAGCCGATTCCACGGAGGCGATTTCCCATTCGCCGCGGCAGTAATCGTCTGCGGTTAATCGAGCAATGTGATCCGGCGTGTAACTGCCCGAACTGCCTCGCGCGCCGGCGGTTAGATGCAGTAGCCGAAGTGTTGCCTGCTCACTCTCCAACGCCGTTGGACGATCATTTCTTGCCAGGCGATCGAGCTCTTTCGCGTCGTTTGTCGACTGACCCAGAGGCCACTGCATGTTGGATTGTCCAGCGCACACCCAGACTTCGCCAATCAGCACATCTGCCAATCGAATTTGCTGGTCCTCGGATTGGATTCGCATTTCTGACGGCGAAGCGTTGGCGGTTCGCGCCGGCAAGCGAATACTCCATTTACCTTTTTGGTCGGTTGTTGCGATTTGCGTATCGCTTCCCAGTGTCACGGTCACGGTTGCACCGGGCCTGGCCCATCCCCAAACAGGGATCTCAGCGTCGGCTTGCAGCACCATGTGGCTGCCAAACACAGGGGGCAAACGAAGGCGCTTGGGAACGGTTTCGAATCGCCGCTGATTTCGCGAGCTGATCGCCTGCTTGCCGTCACTGATCAAATCGCTCAGCGCGATTCTTTGGAAGGTCATATCCGCACGGCTGCCTTCGTACAGAATCCCGACCGTCTTGTCGTCGATTATCGACAAACACGAGTAGCCACGTCCGAGGCCTTCGTCCAAAAGCAAGCGATGTTGTTTGGGCCATGTCATCCCACGATCCGGTGAGGCCTTGATCGTAATGTGATGCCGCCCCCGCGTGCTATCTGGATTCGAAAACAACAACCAGCTGTCATCGTCGTTGCCAACCCCGCGGTCAATTTTAATCAGGCTTGCCATGCACGAGCCCGGTTCGATCAACGATCGCTTTGATGTCGGATGCGTTTGCCAAGTCTGACCCATATCGCGCGTGGTCATCACGACTCGTGCCGAACTGCGGTTGTAGCGGCAATTCAACATCAGCACGCCCGGTTCGACCTCGACGACTTGTGCTTCGGTTGTGTCGTCGGCGGCTCCCGAGCCGATCTGCCAGCTTGCGCCGTGGTCCTTGGAATAAAGGATGGTTGAATGTGGCAACCGGTTCTGGTTCGGTGGATCTTGATATTGGGCCGCGAACACAATGGTGCCGTCACGCATCGTGATACCTTTGCCCGGTCCCTGCAGCAGGAAACACCATTCAGGTTTTTTCACCTGCGACGTGATGTTGATCGGTGCCGACCACGTGACACCGTCATCATCACTGCGGACCATCATCAACTGTCCGGTCTCGTCGGGTGTGAGTCCCGGTCCGGATCCGACCCAGGATCGATTGCCATGACTCCAGGTCGCTGCCACCCAGACGGTACCGGTATTTTTGTCAACCAAGATCGCTGGGTCGCCGATTCCGTCATAGAGCCACTTGGGATCCTGCCCCATGTCCATGATGATCTGCATTGGCTCCCAAGTTCGACCGCCGTCGGTCGATCGTGACATGCCGACGTCAATGTCGCCAGGTAGATCACCACCGGCGCGATGGCGAACATCGTAGACACCGATCAACGTGCCTTCGTTGGTGGTGGCTAGACCGGGGATACGAAACGTGTTGATGCCGTCATCGCCACCGTCGCGAACTGCCACGCCCATTCGTTGGGTCGCCAACGTTGATGGGATATTGATTGCAGCGTCGTTGGAAAAGGTCACTTGCCGACATGCTGCGCCGATCGTCTGGTCGATGTCGGCGCCCGCATTGATCGACGCGGCGATCCAAACGAAATTGTCACCTTCGGCCAGGCGACACGTGTCCGGCGGAATGGAGAACACGAATCGACCATCATCGAGTAGCTGGCTTTCGATCCGCGCAATCTGTTTCGAATCCGCAAAGTTGCCTGCACCGAGATAGATCGATAGGGAGTCAATATTTTGTTGCTGGACTGTTCCTTGAAGGTTTCCCTCTACATGTGTCAGAGAAATCGGATTCAGCTGTCCGCTTGTTTCGATCTTCAGCTTTGACAGCGGGCTAGCATCGACTCCGATGAGTGCGGGCAACGTCATAGGCACGTCGACGGCACTGACAATTTCTTGGCTCTTTGCCGATGCAATCCGAACATCGTCGATCAAAATTCCGGTGTCGGCTGGACTCGTCGCGGTCCAGCGCAGCTCTGTGATCGAATCGTCACCGAGATGGATCTTGACCGTTGACAGAAACGATCGTCCGACGCGGATCTGATCGTCGCCGCGGTAGACTTCCTGCCATTTGTCGCCGACTCGTTTCTCGATTCGAAACGAAAACGGAGCACGCTTGGTCCAGCGTTCGGCCCAGAATGTCAAATCCCCTGTCGTTTCGATACCCTTGGCGATTTGCAATGTGACACTGGATAGGTCGCCGCCACAGAGCTGCAAACAATGCTTCCCGGTTTTAGAGTGTCGATCATCGACGATGGAATTTCCACTGACAGATACCCAAGTACCTACCGGAGTTGCGATACGTTCAAACGGACCTGGCTTGGCAGACTCGAAACTAGTCACGGAAACCTGATCCGCGTCGGTTGTTGCGTCGACCGATGTTTTAGCCGCTGGTGTAGCAGTAAAACGCATGTCGAATCCCTTCATCAACAGATTGGACAGTCGCCCAACGGTGGCAGGTGACTCAGCGGCGATATTCACTGTTTCGATCGGCGTGTCGGCGTAATCGTAGAGCTCCGTCGCTCGGATCAGTCCGGAGGGGCGATGCACCCACTGCGTCAGTCGCTGCGTTTGCGTGCGGATGGAATATCCCATGACGTCGCCGCTGCGCGGATATTGACTCAGCGCCATCGTTTTGGTCCGGCTCTGGGGATCGCGTAACACAGACCCAAAGCTCTTGCCATGCAACTGTTGGGAGATCGGCAATCCGGCAAGCTCGGCTAGCGTCGGATACAGGTCGACGAGTTCGACCAGCGACGACGTTGCTTGACCCGCGGCGCTCATTCCCGGTACCCGCACAATCAACGGCACGCGCGTATCGAGTTCAAAGTTGGTCGTCTTTCCCCACAGACCCTGTTCCCCGAGGTGATAGCCATGGTCACCATAAAGGACGACGATGGTGTTCTCGCTCAGGCCCGCACTTTGGACCGCTTGGAGCACACGCCCGATTTGCGCATCGATGAAACTGATACAGGCAAGATAAGCGTGTCGAACCCGTCTTTGATTTTCCAACGGGATAGCGCCTCGTTTGGGCTGGTCGGTGTAGCGACGTAGTTCGCCGGAAGCGTGCCCCGCGATAGAGGGCGCGCCGGATGGAAACTCGCTAATCGCTGGCAGTGAAACATCGTCATACAGATCAAAGTACTTCTGCGGTGCGACGTAGGGAGAATGCGGTTTGATAAAACCGACAGCAAGAAAAAATGGCTCGTCGGTCGTTGCAAGTCTTCGCAACGTCGCCACTGCCGTGTCCGCCACCTGTCCGTCGTACAACGTGTTATCGAAAACGTCAGGTGATTCAGTCGCCGGACCAAACACGAGTTTCTGGGTCCAGTCGTCGGAAGCGGGATCGGCGGGTTGGTAGACGCGTTGATAAACCTGTTTCGCTGCCGCAATGCCTGCTTCGGTGTAGTAATACCGAGGACCGAATCGGATCGCGGGTACCGACCAACTGGATGGATCGCCCATCGTGTCCCATTTTGTGATACTCGCACCCTCTGGAAATACACCGTGGTAAATTTTCCCGATTGCAGCTGCGTGGTAGCCGTGTTGTTTGAAATGCTGTGGCAATGTAACGACGTCGGGGTGATCGTCGCGAAAGTGCGAGTGATTGCCGGTGACACCTGTCCAATCCGGGCGCATCCCTGTCATCAGACTTGTTCGCGATGGATTGCAAACGGCCTGCTGGCAATAGGCGCGTTGAAAGAGACGACCGCTGGCGGCCAATGCGTCAATGTTGGGGCTGTGGACGTGTGAGTCGCCATAGCATCCCAACTCTGGACGCAAATCGTCGACCGCGATGAACAAAATGTTGGGCCGCGCCCTGTCGGCCATGCACGGCAAGATGCCCAATAGCGTCACAAAGCTTGCCAAGACCGTTATCAGTAACTTTCGCCGACGTTGCACGCGTTGTTCCTTTCACTGACAAAGAAAATTCGACGCCTGGCAGAATCATCGGTTTAGCGGATGTGTCGAATAGCCGCACACATCATAGTCGACCCCGCCTCTACAACTTCGCCCCCACGTCCCGCTGTTATCATTCGCCCATGTTTTGTATGCATGTCATGTACCCATCGTCGACTCGTAACCCCCGTGGTCAATTCAGATGAATCGGCGTTAACAGATTGCTGTCTTCATCAAGGATCGCGGCGAAACCATCCATGACAGCATGGATGACAAAAAAGTACCTTTGATCAGGATCGAGTTGGATGGAGTTGTTGGCATCCCACTGGATTTGTCCCGACGGCGTCGCGGCAAACCAGCGGTGAAAGTGTCCGCACATCATTATGCGGTGCGGAAATTGTTTGAACGATAAATCGAGCGCGCCCGCTTCTTCGGGTTCCGGCCCAAGGCAGTATTCTGCTGGATCGCTGGCGTCTTGATTGGGAAGCGTATGTGAAAAGTGGCACCGACCAATCTCGAGCCGGGGTTTTAATTGGCCGAAGTACTCCATCACGTGATCGGAATACATCGCGCGCACGTCATCGTCCGGTTCGACGCAGAGTCCAAGTTCATGATTGCCCCAGACGCCCACCGCGCCACACTGCTGAAGTAACGCAACCGTTTCCGACGCGTTACGTCGATCGTAGATCAAATCACCGAGCGCAACGATCGCATCGACCTTTTCGCGACGCAGTCGTTCAACCGCTTTGGCGAGATTCACGATATCGCCATGAATGTCAGCAAGGATTCCAATTTTCAACGGAACCACCAGTGGGTAGGTCTGGGCTGGAAACGGTGGCCTGCGCCAGCGGCTTACTTGCCGCTATGACTGCTGTGGCGAGAGCCGTCACACCGGACGCGTTTGAATCTCGTTTGCACTTCGGGTCGTTGCCAGTTCGTTGCTTGATGTAGCCTGTCATGCATTTTGACGGCACCACCAGAAAACAAGTTTGTAGATCATCGGTCCTTACGTGTCACCAACCGGCGATCTGGGCCGTTTGTTCGTATGAATGGCGACCAACGGCAATACTGAACTCGATTGGACAAGCAATGAACTTCCCAGCTCGAATTCTCCTGTGCATTGCACTGCCGTGCTTAACGCTGACGCCTACGGTCGCGATTGCGAAATAATCGCACGTTTTGTTGATGGTTTGTGATGATTTGAATGCGCACCATTCGACCTCCGGCGATTGAATGTTTTTTTGTACCCAGCTGAGCGTCGCCGGGCGAGCTGACCCAACAGACTTCGGTACGCAGGTGGTGCGTTTGGCAAAGAGTGAAGTTCGCTTTTTGGATTCGGTTCAGGAATTGGTTGTTTGTGCGAAATAAAGTGGCACAAGCAAGAGTGTGTCCATGTAGGCATGTGCCA
>JABDKS010000521.1 GCA_013002105.1 Pirellulaceae bacterium
GCTTTGGCACCGCACTCGCATGGTCGCGGTGTTGATGTCGATCGCCTTTCACGTGACCAATTCGCAGCTGTTTGTGATCGGAATCTTTCCCTGGTTCATGCTTGCAACATTAATCGTTTTCTTTCCTCCCGATACCGCGCCCAAGCTATTTCGCTGGATCAGTTCGAAGTACACCGACGAACCGTTGACGTATGACGAAGCGGTCGAGGAGGTGGTGGCGGACAAGGAATGGATGAATCGACAGGCGAATGAATGGAGGCACTCGAGAGTCGCGCGAGTCGGACTTGGACTTGCGATGACTTATGTCGTGATTCAATTGTTGTTGCCGGTTCGTCCTTGGGTACTGCCTGGAAATCCAAGTTGGAACGAGCGGGGGCAACGATTTTCGTGGCGGATGATGTTGCGCCACAAAGACACGCTTGCGACTTATTTGATTGTGTCGCCGGAGGGTGGTTACCAGTTTTTTCCGTCGACCACCGTGATGACGCACTACCAAGCGAGTCGAGCAGAACGTGATCCTGAGTTGTTGCGACAAGGTGCGGTCGAATTGAAGAAGATGGGAGCGTTGGTGGGGGTCAGCGACGCGACGGTCCATTGTCTGGCGCTGGTTTCCCTCAATGGTCGCCAGCCCGTGCCGCTGATCGATCCAACCGTGGATTTGGCGATGGCCAGCAGGGGATGGTTTTCCGACCCCTGGGTGCTAGCCAACACCGAACCTCTTCCCGAGCAACCATGGACCGACGATCAGGAACAATGGTGGCGTAAGTTGGAGTTGCCCGAACCATTTAGGCAATTGCAGGGACGCAAGCCCAGTGAGTTAGAAGCGCTGGTTCGGTCGCAGCACGAGGCGGCCAACGCGCGATAGACGTCTGTCCGCAAATTCGTCGATACGAGACAGCATCTGTTTCGAAAAGAAAAGAGCCTGACTTTCGATTGAAAGCCAGGCTCTTGGAATGTTCTCTCGGGATGACCGATGACTAGTTTCGCAGTGCGTACTGCAAACCGTAGGTGAAGAATGTACCGAGACCGAAGTTGATCAGTTCTTCTTCACACTTGTACTGCAGTATCAATGTATCGCCCGCTTGGATCAACGGTCGTTGGCGCGGATCGTTGATAGCAGATGTCAGATCGATTTCGATCGCGACTTGTCCGTTGCCGCGGGTTCGGCGAAGGATGTAAAGCCGTCCTGGTGGGATCGCGTTGCTGGCACCGCCAAGCAGTCCACCGCCGCCGCCACTGTTGGTTGCCCCGTAGGCACCCGTTCCAGCGATCGCCATGGCACCAAGTACATCCAAGTCATAGTCACGCGGCAGTGGGAATTCGCCACCGGGCAGCAATCCGCCGGTATAGAAAACTTCCGTCTCACGTGATTCGATATAGATGATGTCGCCACTTTGCAGTTCGACGTCTTCTTGGGTGATGTCAGGAGTTACCCCGGGTGGCAGTCGCAATGGAATCTTTAGGATCGATGGATCTTCTGGCAACTCTGGTGGCAGAGTGCACGGATCAAGCATGGCAGCTTGTCGTTGTCGATGGAACTCTTCCAGGAACTGAGCCCGCATGCGTTTGTCGGCGCGACTGGCTCGAAGAACTTTCACTTGATTCTTGGCGTTCAATCCGGGCAGTCCGCCAGTTTCGACCAGAGCGTGCAGAATGTCATTCTGATACGCTTTCAGTTTGACAAGACCGCCGGAAGCACTTCGGTCCATACCGCCACGGATGAACTCGGAGTTCCCTTGATTTCCTCGCGTGGTTTGCTGCTCGCCAAAGCCCATTGAGTCTTCGCGAACCACAATCACGTCGATGGTTCGTTCTTTGATCAGGGTGACGATGGGGCGTGCTTTTTCTGGACGAAGAATATCATTGTCGATATACGCGTCACGAATCGCGTCTCGCACTTGCTCCAACGTCAATCCATCCACGTTGATTGGTTCGATCAATGGCAATGACAGTGTGCCATCGTCTTGGACGGCGATTGGATAGCCAATCGACGGTGGCAAGGTGCTTTCCTGTTCGGGAAAGTTGACCGGTGGCGGTTCTGGCGGGGCATTGGGCGGATTGAATGGCAAGACGCCCTCGATGTACACACCCAAGATGTCTCCGCCTGCGATCAAATAATCACGTGGCGGCTCAAGTGATAACAGCGAAATATCGACCGGTACCAAGTCATTCTTTGGCTCAGCAAAGAACTCTTGTGGCAAGCGATTAGCCGGAACGCCGTCGATGGGTTGTGTTAGTGTCGTGCAACCGGTGACGGTAGTCACAAACACGCCCGCGGCGACAGTCTTGATCGCATTGCGAAGGACCGTCTTGGCCCAATCGCTTGCTTTGAATTTATTTGTCATCCCTGAACTCTCTTCCTCAGAAGGCTCAAATAGTGTCGCGATGGCTGCGTCACGTAGCCGTCGTGTCGTTTAACGAACCGGTGGGTCAAAAACTGAAAGGTCTAATACGTCGAGTCCCTTCAGGAACTCGGCGTGGAATCTCTGAACTACTCAAACTTAAACGGCAGGTCTTCGGGTGACATGCCTTCGTCCGTGACGGTTGTCGTAGGACCTTGGCCGAAGATCCCATCGAATCCTTCGGAATCGCTGTTGTCTTCGATCACATATCGAACATTGTTATCAGCCGAATTCGGCTCCATGTCGCCCACCGTCGTCGTCGCCTGTGGGACGAGATTAGGTTGAACGCTTGCCGAATCATCCTCGCCGACAGGTGCATCCAACGCGTCGCGAATCGCGTCGCCGACGCTTGGTTCATTCGGTTCCGGCGGTGCCACTTGGATGTCGTCGTTAAGTTCCATGTCGTCCACTGGCAGCCCACCCAATTCTTGTTCCACGGTATCGCGGATGGGGCCGTCGATTGCAGCGCCGTTGTCGTAAGTGTCACCGACACTTTCAACGGGTGCTGGCTCGTAAGGATATTGTTCCGTTTGATAGAACGGATTTTCGCCTTCGGAAACCGGCGGCGGCACAAAAACAGCCTGTCGCGATTGAGGACTGTTCATATTGTTGGGACGAATCTGGCTCCAATTGTTGACGCCATCTTGTTCGGCCAATTGTGCGCCCAGCGGGTAGCCGGCGAACCACTGATTGATAGCGGCTTGGCCATCGGCGGATTGATAACGCCAGCCCCAGTACGATGACGGAGCAATCGAGGGAACACATCCGGAGCCGCCTTCGGCGACGTTGATGTAGCCCGCCATAAAGCCAGCCTGGAAATCGCCGCGATTCTTGCGGTGCTTAAAGCAGTGCTTGTTCTTGTGCCAGGCTTTGGCGGCCAGCACCTTATTACGGTAGCCGACCATGAATTTGTCGAGCCCGTTATGGCACGACACGGCGCGGCAGGCACCCGATGTCAGTGAACAACCAGTCGATCCGCACAGCGACACTGCCAGTAAACTGGCTGCGACGGTTTTCGCAAGCGGACGAAGAAACATGAGCGCGGAGTGATGATCTTGCCCAGTCATGGACAGTCCTCCATTACTGTGAGCAGACATAAACTCCCCGTCTGGTCCGGATTGAGTTGTGTGACTTGTCGGTCGTATTGAGTTAACTGGTGCGAAGATCGCACTTAGTGAACGAATCGCCATCAGGCCCCCCTTGGCAGCAACGGCATTCGGTGTTGGTCGTGCAGGTTGTGCGGAAGATGCTGTTTAGCATGCCCGCTCTGGCCTATTTATCGCCTGATTGGTCATGCGGGATTAACCAAAACTGACGGAAATGCCATCTGTATCGATTGGTCCGTTGAACGAAACACTGCGGGGACGCGGAAGAAACGAACCTTTGGCGATTGGGGAGTTGCTTGGGCCCCCCGACCAAGTGAATCTCCGGAATTGACCGATGACCGCCAATTTTGCCAATCAAACCCCGTGGTGAATGGCGAAGAGTTTTATATTCGGTCTGCTTTTAACGGCTGTCCTATATGAGAAGATCGATTACCC